>CAKSLR010000021.1 GCA_934467435.1 uncultured Eubacteriales bacterium
GCGTGCGGCAGATTGCAAAAGGAACCGGGCAAACCGGCTACTGCACCGCCTGCTTTGACGGTGTTTACCCGACAAAACTCCCGAAAGAGCCCGGAAAAGACGTATTTGAAACCCAACACAAAGGAAAAGAGGAGTAAGCATGGCACATTCGGAATCGAAACCCTACGCGGAAGCCGGCGTGGATATTACTGCCGGATACCGGGCAGTGGAGCTGATGAAGCGCCACATTGCCCGCACCATGACAAGCGGTGTTTGTTCGGATATCGGAGACTTCGGCGGTCTTTTCGCCCTGGATGTCAGTGAAATGCGCCACCCGGTTCTGGTCAGCGGAACGGACGGCGTCGGCACCAAACTGAAACTGGCGTTTGCCATGGATCGGCACGACACCGTGGGGATTGACTGCGTCGCCATGTGCGTCAACGATATCATCTGCTGCGGCGCAAAACCCCTGTTCTTTCTTGACTATATTGCCTGCGGCAAGAACGTGCCCGAAAAAATCGCCGCCATTGTCAGTGGCGTGGCGGAGGGGTGCGTACAAAGCGGCGCCGCCCTGATTGGCGGCGAAACGGCAGAAATGCCGGGATTTTATCCGGCAGATGAATACGACCTTGCCGGTTTTGCGGTCGGGGCGGTGGAAAAAGAAAAGATACTGGATAAGAAAAGGACCGTACCGGGCGATGTGGTACTTGCCCTGCCTTCCAGCGGGGTTCACTCCAACGGCTTCTCCCTGGTGCGCAAGGTGCTTGCCACCGAGGCGCGCGACCTGCGGGCGGCGATGCCGGAACTCGGCGGCAAGGCGCTCGGAGACGTGCTGCTGACCCCCACGAAAATTTACGTCCGCCCGATGCTTTCCCTGCTCGAAAAGGTGGCGGTACGCGGCGTTTCCCACATCACGGGCGGCGGTTTTTTTGAAAATATTCCGCGCAGCATTCCCGATGGGCTGTGCGCCGAAATCCGCCGTGCGGACGTGCGGGTGCTGCCGATTTTCGACCTGATTCAGAAGGAAGGCGGAATTGCCGAGCGCGATATGTTCAACACCTTCAACATGGGGGTCGGCATGACGGTTGTGGTGCCGGAGGCGGAAGCGGATTCTGCCCTGCGCATCCTGCGGGAAAACGGAGAGGACGCCTACCCCATCGGCACCATCGTGCGGGCAGAGGAAAAGGTGCGTCTTGTATGAGAGAAAAGGTGCGCTGTGCCGTCCTTGTCTCGGGCGGCGGAACCAACCTGCAGGCGCTGATTGACGCGCAGGAGGCGGGAGCCATGCCATCGGTATGCCTGGCTTTGGTCATCTCGAACCGGGAGGGGGCATACGCCCTCCGGCGGGCAGAGGCGGCGGGGATTCCCGCGGCGCTCTGCGTTCGCGGCAGCGCCGGCGCGGCGGAATGGGAAGAAAACCTGCTCTCCCTTCTCGGAGAACACCGGATTGATCTGATCGTCCTTGCAGGGTTCCTTTCGATTCTCTCCGATGATTTTGTGCGCCGCTATCCGCACCGGATTCTGAACGTGCACCCTTCCCTCATTCCCGCCTTTTGCGGCAAGGGGTTCTACGGATTACGTGTACATGAAGCCGCGCTTGCCCGCGGGGTGAAGGTAACGGGTGCAACCGTACATTTTGTCAACGAAATTCCCGACGGGGGCGAAATTATTCTGCAAAAAGCGGTGCGCGTCAAGGAAAACGACACCCCCGAAAGTCTGCAACGGCGGGTGATGGAGGAAGCGGAGTGGATTCTGCTCCCCCGTGCGACCGAAGCGGTTGCCGCCGCGCTGCGAAAGAAGGAGGAGAACGCATGAACGTCTATGAGCCCGCCGACATCGGCACCCTCTTGAAAAACAACCCGTACCCCGGCAGGGGCATTCTCATCGGTACGGCGCCGGGCGGAGAGTACGCTGTTTGCGCCTACTTTATCATGGGCAGAAGCGAAAACAGCCGCAACCGGGAGTTCCGGCTGGAGGGGGAGACCCTGCGCACCGTGCCGCATGACCCGGCGCGCGTGGAGGATCCCGCCCTGATTATTTACCGCGCGGTACAGCGGGTGGGTCATGACCTGGTTGTGACCAATGGCGACCAGACCGACACGATCTGTGACGGTCTTGTGGCGGGAAAAACGTTTTCGCAGGCGCTCGCGGCGCGCTGCTTTGAGCCGGACGCCCCCCATTTTACCCCCCGCATCAGCGGCATCCTGCATTTCGGCACGCCGTTTTCCTATGAAATGAGTATCCTGAAAAGTGCGGATGCCGCGGGCAGCGCCTGCGCCCGCTACACCTTCTCTTTCCCCGCCGTGGCGGGGGTCGGACATTTTCTGCACACCTATATGGGAGACGGCACACCCCTGCCCACCTTTACGGGGGAGCCGGTACGGGTCGCGCTTTCCGATGACAGCGCTTCCTTTGCCGCCACCCTGTGGGAAAGCCTGAACGGGGAGAACAGGATTGCCCTTTACGTCCGCTATACCCGCCTGTCCGACGGCAGTTACACCGACCGCATTTATCAGCGCCACATACCCGAAAACGGATAAGGAGGACGACGCATGAAAGAACTGCAACTGAAATACGGCTGCAACCCCCACCAGACCCCCGCCCGCGTGCGAATGGAGGACGGACGTGACCTCCCCTTTACCGTGCGTAACGGAAAACCTGGCTACATCAATCTGCTGGATGCGCTGAACGCCTACCAGCTGGTGTCGGAACTGCGCGCGGCGACCGGCTGTGCTGCCGCCGCCTCCTTCAAACACGTCAGCCCGGCGGGGGCTGCCATCGGGATTCCCCTCTCGGAGAGCGAGAAGAAAGCCTGCTTTGCGGAGGACATCCCGGAACTGGATGCCTCTCCCCTTGCCTGTGCTTACGCGCGGGCGCGCGGGAGCGACCGGATGTGCTCGTTCGGGGATTTTGTGGCGCTTTCCGACATCTGCGACAGGACCACCGCCATGCTTCTTAAACGTGAGGTGTCGGACGGTGTCATTGCGCCCGGCTATGAGGACGAAGCGCTGGAGATTCTCCAAAGCAAGCGAAACGGCAATTATACCGTCATCGAGATTGACCCCACCTACCGCCCTGCGGCGGTGGAGACCAAACAGGTCTTCGGTGTGACGTTTGAAGAAGGGCGCAACGAGGTCTGCCTGCGGGAAGATTGCCTTTCCCGCATTGTGACCGAAAAGACCGAACTGCCCCCGACGGCAGTGCGCGACCTGCTCATTGCCCTCATCACCCTTAAATATACGCAGTCCAATTCGGTCTGCTACGCCCACCGCGGGCAGGCCATCGGCGTGGGGGCGGGGCAACAGTCCCGGATTCACTGCACACGCCTTGCCGGCAGCAAAGCGGATACCTGGTTTTTGCGCCAGCATGAGCGGGTGCTCTCCCTTCCCTTCCGTCCCGATTTGCGCCGCGCCGACCGCGACAACGTGATCGACGGCTACATCAACCGCAATGAAGAAGATGTGTGCGCCGATGGGATCTGGGAAAAATATTTCACCACCCGCCCCGAACCGCTGTCCGACGAGGAAAAGCGGGTGTACCTTTCGCAGATCTCCGGGGTCTCGCTCGGTTCGGACGCATTCTTCCCCTTTGACGACAACATCATTCGCGCCCACCGCAGCGGCGTTTCCTATGTGGCGCAGCCGGGCGGCTCGATCCGGGACGCGGACGTGATTGCTGCCTGCAACCGCCTCGGTATGGTGATGGCGTTTACGGGCATCCGGCTCTTCCACCACTGAGAAAGAAAGGAACGTGCGGCGTATGAAGGTCATGGTGATCGGCGGTGGCGGGCGGGAGCACGCCATTATCAAAAAACTGAAAGAAAGCCCGGAGGTGACGGAAATCTACGCCCTGCCGGGCAACGGCGGTATTGCCGCCATGGGCGACGCAATCTGCGTGAACATCGGGGCAAAGGATCTTGCGGGGCAGGTGCGCTTTGCGCGGGAAAACGGCATCGGGTATGCCGTGGTTGCACCGGACGACCCGCTGGTGTTGGGTGCGGTGGACGCATTGCAGGCAGCGGGAGTTCCCTGCTTCGGTCCCGATAAAAAAGCTGCCGTCATTGAGGGCAGCAAGGTGTTTGCCAAGCAACTGATGGAGAAATATCACATTCCGACGGCGGCTTACCGCGTTTTTGATTGCCCGGAAGATGCCCTTGCCTATCTGGAAACCGCGCCGCTGCCGACCGTAATCAAGGCAGACGGACTTGCCCTCGGCAAGGGGGTCACGATTGCCGGAACCCGCGCGGAAGCCACGGCTGCCATCCGCGCCATGATGGAAGAGCGTGTGTTCGGGGAAAGCGGTGCGCGCGTGGTAGTGGAGGAATATCTGGAGGGGCCGGAGGTATCGGTTCTGACCTTCACGGACGGAGAAACGGTCGTGCCGATGGTATCTTCTATGGATCATAAACGGGCGCACGACGGCGATACGGGCAAGAACACCGGCGGCATGGGTACGATTGCCCCAAACCCGTATTACACCGAAGAAATTGCCGCCCTTTGCCGTGACACCATTTTTCTGCCGACCGTGCACGCCATGGCAGCGGAAGGGCGCCCTTTCCGCGGTTGCCTGTATTTCGGGCTGATGCTGACCAAAGACGGTCCGCGCGTGATTGAATACAACTGCCGCTTCGGCGACCCGGAAACGCAGGTGGTGCTGCCGTTATTGGACTGCGACCTGTTTTCCGTGATGCGAGCGGTGACCGAGGGACGGTTGCAGGCGGAGGATGTCCGCATTCGTCCGGGTGCTGCCGCGTGCGTTGTCATGGCATCGGGCGGGTACCCCGAGGCGTACTGCACCGGTTTTCCCATTACCATAGATCCGGAAGTAGCCCCCGACCTGTGTTTTGCGGGCGTGCGGGAAGAAGGCGGGCGCCTCTTTACCGCGGGCGGGCGGGTACTGGGCGCCGTCGGGTGTGCGCCCACCTTGCGCGGGGCGCTGACCTCTGCCTATGAAAAAGTAGAAAAAATTTCGTTTGACGGTGCCGCTTACCGTACCGACATCGGCGCACACGCGCTGCGGGCGAAGGGAGAATAACGGATGGTACATCGCGTTTATACAGAAAAGAAAGAAGAACTGGCAGAGGAAGCGCGCGCGCTGCTTTCGGATATCCGCGGGCTTTTGCGGATTCCCGGGGTGCGCGCCCTGCGGATTCTCAACCGTTACGATGTGGAGCACCTGGAGGAATCGCTCTTCCTTGCCGCCATCCGAACGGTGTTTTCCGAACCGCAGACCGACCTTGTCTATCGCACGTTGCCCGAGGGAGGAGATGCGGTTTTTGCCGTGGAATATCTGCCGGGGCAGTACGACCAGCGGGCAGATTCCGCCGCGCAGTGCATTCAGATGATCGCGCAGACCGAGCGCCCGCTCATCCGCACGGCAAAGGTCTATCTGCTCTACGGTACGCTCTCCGAATCGGAACTGGCAGCCATTCAGAAATACGTCATCAACCCCGTAGAGGCGCGCGCTGCCTCGCTTGCCCTGCCGGACACCCTGGAAATTCCGTATGAGGCGGTGAAAACCGTTCCCCGCATCGACGGCTTTTGCGGAATGGACGATGCGGCGCTGCGGGAACTGATGACCGCGCGCGGGCTGGCAATGGATGAAGATGACCTTGCCCTTTGTCGCGCCTATTTCGAAAAGGAAGGGCGTGACCCGACGGAAACCGAATTGCGGGTCATCGACACCTACTGGTCCGACCACTGCCGTCACACCACTTTCCTCTCCCATATAGACCGCGTTACCTTTGACGACCCGCTTGCCGCGCGCACATATGAAGACTACCTTGCCACGCGCAAAGCGCTCGGGCGGGAGGAAAAGCCCATTTGTCTTATGGATCTTGCCACGGTGGCAATGAAATACGAAAAGGCAATCGGGAATCTCGAAAAACTCGATGAATCCGAAGAAATCAACGCCTGCACCGTAAAAATTCAGGTGGAGGCAGACGGAAAGCAGGAGGACTGGCTGCTCCTTTTCAAAAACGAAACCCACAATCACCCGACCGAGATCGAACCGTTCGGCGGAGCGGCAACCTGCATCGGCGGTGCCATCCGCGACCCGCTCTCGGGGCGCTCGTATGTCTATGGTGCCATGCGGCTGAGCGGGGCGGGCAACCCGCTCTCGGATTTTGGGGACACGTTGCCGGGCAAACTGCCGCAGCGTAAAATCGTAACGGGAGCGGCAAACGGCTATTCCTCCTACGGGAACCAGATCGGTCTTGCTACGGGCATCGTAGATGAAATTTACCACCCCGGCTACACGGCAAAGCGCATGGAGATCGGCGCGGTGATCGCCGCCGCCCCGCGTGCGAACGTGCGGCGGGAAAGACCCGTTCCGGGAGATGTGGTCATCCTGCTGGGCGGCAACACCGGGCGGGACGGCTGCGGCGGTGCCACCGGCTCCTCCAAATCCCACACCAAGAACTCGCTGCAGACCTGCGGCGCGGAAGTGCAGAAAGGGAACGCACCCGAAGAGCGGAAACTGCAACGTCTGTTCCGCAACCCCGATGCCTGCCGCCTGATTAAACGCTGCAACGACTTCGGCGCGGGCGGGGTTTCGGTTGCCATCGGGGAACTTGCCGACGGATTGCAGATTGACCTGAACGCCGTGCCGAAAAAATATGAAGGGCTGAGCGGCACCGAACTGGCAATCAGCGAATCGCAGGAACGCATGGCGGTGGTCGTTGCGGCAAAAGATCGCGACGCCTTTCTTGCCCTTGCCGATGCCGAAAACCTCTCCGCCACCCCGGTTGCGGTGGTAAGCGAAAAGCGGCGGCTGCAGATGTGCTGGAACGGCGCGACCATTGTGGATATCGACCGCGCGTTTCTCGACACCAACGGTGCCGAAAAACACGTCCGTGCCACTGTGGCGGCACCGACCGACTACGAGAAGCCGACCCCCGCGGATTTTACCGCCGGCTATCTGGCACTGGCAGACGATCTGAACACCTGTTCGCACCGCGGACTTTCCGAACAGTTTGATGCCACCATCGGCGCGGGGACCGTTCTGATGCCCTACGGCGGCAAATATCAACTGACCCCCATTCAGGCCATGGTGCAGAAGATTTCGCTGGAAGAAAAGCACACCGACGACTGCTCGCTCATGGCGTGGGGGTATAACCCTTTCATCACCGAAAAGAACCCCTACCACGGCGCGTATCTTGCCGTGGTGGAATCGGTTGCCAAACTGGTTGCCTGCGGGGCGGAATTTTCGGACGTATATCTGACCTTTCAGGAATACTTTGAGCGGCTGGAAAAAGACCCCCTGCGGTGGGGCAAACCGATTGCCGCCCTGCTTGGCGCGTTTGCCGCGCAAAAAGGGCTGGGCATTGCTTCCATCGGCGGCAAGGACTCGATGAGCGGATCGTTTGAGAACCTTCACGTACCGCCGACCCTCGTCTCCTTTGCCGTGACCACGGCAAAAACCGGCGACATTCTCTCGCCCGAGTTCAAGCGGGCGGGTGACCGGGTCGTTCTGCTCTCCCCCGACTATGACGAAAACGGTCTGCCGACCCCCGCTTCCCTTCTTGCCCTTTTCCGCCGGGTGCGGGAAGAAATGCAGGCGGGGCATGTACGCGCCGCCTACACCCCCACCCTCGGCGGCATTGCGGAGGCAGTGATGAAAATGAGCTTCGGCAACCGCCTCGGTTTTTCCTATGCGCCAGACCTGACCAACCGGGATCTCTTCTCCTACCGTTACGGCGCCTTTCTTCTTGAAGTTTCCGCGCCGATGGCGGGGGCGCGGGAGATCGGCTGCATCACCGAAGAAGATGCCATTACCCGCGGCACGGACCGCGTGGCGCTCTCCCGCCTGCTGCAAGTATCGGAAGAAAAGCTGGAGGGCGTGTTCCGCTGCAACATTCCGACCGTGCCGGCACCGATGGAAACCTTCTCTTCCCCTGCTGCGGCACGCCCCGCCCCCCGCGTTTTCTGCGCAAAGCCGCGGGTGTTGATTCCCGTCTTCCCCGGCACCAACTGTGAGTATGACAGCGCGCGCGCCATGCGCGATGCGGGCGCCGAACCCGAGATTTTCATCATCCGCAACCGCACGCCCGGGCAGGTTACGGAAAGCGTGCGCGCCTTTGCCGCGCACCTTGCCAAGGCGCAGATGGTTCTGATTCCCGGCGGATTCTCGGGCGGGGACGAGCCGGACGGCAGCGGGAAATTCATTACCGCATTCTTCCGTAATGCCGCCATCCGCGACGGCGTTGCCGAACTGCTTGAAAAGCGGGACGGACTGATGTGTGGCATCTGCAACGGGTTCCAGGCACTCATCAAACTGGGGTTGGTTCCCTATGGCAGAATCACGGATGCCGATGCCGCCTCCCCTACCCTTACCTACAACCGCATCGCGCGGCACCAATCGCGCATCGTGCGGACGCGCATCGCCTCCAACCGCTCCCCGTGGCTTGCCGCCACCGAGGTGGGCGATATCTACACCGTGCCGATCTCGCACGGGGAGGGGAGGCTGTATGCCGAGGAAGCGCTCATCCGTTCGCTTGCTGCGAACGGGCAGATTGCCACCCAGTATGTGGATGATGACGGGGCAGCAAGCGCCGACATCCGCTACAACCCGAACGGTTCCGCCTTTGCGGTAGAGGGAATGACCTCGCCAGACGGACGTGTGTTCGGCAAAATGGGACACACCGAGCGCTACGCCCCCGACCTGTACCGCAACGTGCCCGGCAACTACGATATGCCGATGTTTTTATCCGCGGTTCGCTATTTCCGATAAAAAAGGAGAACTCCCATGGCTTTTCTGAAAGATATTGAAATCGCCCAGGCGTGTCGGATGCAGCCGATTGCCGAGATTGCCGCACGCGCCGGCATTGCGGACACATATCTCGAATCGTACGGCAGGTACAAAGCCAAAATTGACCTTGCGTTTCTGCAAAGTGATACCCGCCCGGACGGAAAACTGATTCTGGTTACCGCCATGACCCCTACCCCGGCGGGAGAAGGCAAAACTACCACCACCATCGGGCTTGCCGACGGGCTGCGCCGCATCGGCAAGCGCGCCGCGCTTGCCCTGCGGGAGCCGTCGCTCGGACCCGTGTTCGGCGTCAAGGGCGGCGCCGCCGGCGGCGGCTACGCCCAGGTCGTCCCGATGGAGGACATTAACCTGCATTTTACCGGGGATTTTCACGCCATAGGCGCAGCAAACAACCTGCTTGCCGCCATGCTTGACAACCATATTCAGCAGGGCAACCCCCTCGGCATTGACCCCCGCCGCATCACCTGGCGGCGTTGCGTAGATATGAATGACCGCCAACTCCGCTCCATTGTGGATGGGCTCGGCGGCAAAGCCAACGGCACCCCTCGTGAGGATGGGTTCGACATTACCGTGGCAAGCGAGGTCATGGCGGTGCTCTGCCTCTCCGATTCCCTTCGGGATCTGAAAGAGCGGCTCTCCCGCATGGTGGTTGCCTACACCTACACCGATGAACCCGTGACCTGCGGCGACCTGAAGGCGGCGGGTGCGATGACCGCCCTTCTGCGGGATGCGCTGAAGCCGAATTTGGTGCAGACGCTGGAGGGGACTCCCGCTCTGGTACACGGCGGTCCGTTTGCCAACATTGCGCACGGTTGCAACTCGGTCATCGCCACACGCATGGCACAGAAGATTGGGGAGTATGCCGTCACCGAGGCGGGTTTCGGCGGTGATCTCGGTGCCGAAAAGTTTCTTGACATCAAGTGCCGCATGAGCGGGCTGCGCCCCTCCGCCGTCGTAGTGGTCGCCACGGTGCGTGCCCTGAAGATGCACGGCGGCAAGGATAAAAAGGATCTTCTGGGAGAGGACATCGACGCACTGCGGCGCGGGATGCCCAACCTGCTGCGCCATGTTTCCAATATGAAAAACGTCTATGGGCTTCCGACCGTCGTTGCCCTGAACCGGTTCCCGACCGATACCGATGCGGAAATTGCCTGCGTGGCGGAAGAGTGCCGAAAACTCGGTGTCTGCGCAGTGCTCTCGGATGTATATGCCGAGGGAGGGAGAGGCGGCGAGGCGCTGGCACAGGAAGTGGTGCGCCTGTGTGAAGAGGAGACACCCGCCTTCCGCTTTGCCTATCCCGATGACGGCAACATTGCCGAAAAGGTAGAGGCACTGGTGCGCCGCGTGTACGGCGGTGCCGGCGTCGTCTTCCTGCCCGCCGCAGAAAAACAGATGCAAAAACTGACGGAAATGGGCTTTGGCAAGCTACCGGTCTGCATGGCAAAGACCCAGTACAGTTTCTCGGATAACCCCACGCTGCTCGGGGCGCCGGAGGGCTTTACCGTTACGGTAAGAGCCATGAAAGTTTCCGCCGGGGCAGGCTTTATCGTGGTCTATACCGGTGACATTCTCACCATGCCGGGGCTGCCGAAAGTACCCGCAGCGGAAGGCATTGACGTGGATGAAGACGGAAAGATCACAGGGCTGTTCTGAAAACAAAAAGCACTGCCGCCCGAAAGGGGCGGCAGTGCTTTTTTGGGGGGAAATCAGCCGTTTTCCGCATCGGCAAGTGCCTTTGCCAGGGAAGCAAGGGCACCTTCACTCTCGGGCGAGAGTGCGGAACGGATGGTCACAACAGGCTCGGCAATCGTCAGATCACGGCAGCCTTCCAGCAGGCGGCGCATTTCTTTTGCCGCCGTGGGCGCCCAGGAACCGTTTTCGATCAGCGCGACCGTGCGGTTGGTGTACCCCCGCTCGGTCAGATGGGCAAGGAAGGTCTGCATAAAGGGGAAAATGCCGGCATTATAAGTCGTGGTGGCAAGCACCAGGCGGTCATAGCGGAAGGCATCCTCCACCGCCTCTGCCATATCGCAGCGGGCAAGATCATGCAGGGCGACCTTCACCCCTGCCTCCTCCAAGCACTGCGTAAGGCGCTTTACCGCCTGTTCGGTATGCCCATACACCGAGGTGTAAGCAATCGTAACGCCACGGCTCTCGGGACGGTAAGACGCCCAGGTATCATAGAGGTTCAGATAGGGGGAAAGATCCCCCGAAAGGACGGGGCCATGCAGCGGGCAAATGGTGGCAATCTCCAGCACCGACGCTTTTTTCAGCAGGTTCTTTACCTGCGCACCGTATTTGCCGACAATGCCGAAGTAATACCGGCGCGCCTCGCACGCCCAGTCCTCCTCGGCATCCAGCGCACCGAACTTGCCGAATGCATCCGCCGAGAAAAAGACACGGTCGTGGGCATCGTAGGTCATCATGACCTCCGGCCAGTGTACCATGGGGGCTTGTACGAAAGAGAGCGTGTGCGTCCCGAGCGCAAGCGTATCCCCTTCTTTTACCACGCGGCGGCGATCGGCAAAATCACAGCCGAAGAACTGCCGCATCATCAGGAAGGCGCGGTCGGTGGCAAGAATAACGGCATCCGGATACCGCTCCATAAACGCAACAATGCCGGCGGAGTGGTCCGGTTCCATGTGCTGCACAATGAGATAATCCGGCACGCGCCCGCAAAGAGCATCGCTCAGATTTTTCCCCCACACGTCCACAAAATGGCGATCCACCGTATCCAGTACGGCAATTTTATCATCGCGGATCAGATAGGAATTATACGCCATGCCGTTTGGCACGGGGTACTGCCCCTCAAACAAATCGACCGAATGGTCATTGACACCGATGTACAGAATATCCGAAGTCACCCTCATTCTGCTGTCCTCACTTTATGTTTTTTCTTTTATTGTATCGGTTGTTTTTTGCGGAATCCCGACCTCTTTGCAACTTTTTTGTAATATTTCGGCGTACCTATCGCCGCGCGATGTCTTGACATTTTTTCGCAGATATGATACACTGTCCTTAAAAAAACAAAAAGGAGACGACAGAATGGATATGTTAAACGAACTCGCAACCTATGACCCCGAGGTGGGGGCGGCTTGCCTTGGCGAACTCCGCCGGCAGCAGGAGAACATGGAACTGATTGCCTCCGAAAACATCGTTTCCCGCGCCGTGCTGCTTGCCATGGGTTCGCCCCTGACCAACAAGTATGCCGAGGGCTACCCCGGCAAACGCTATTACGGCGGCTGCGAACAGGTGGATGTGGTAGAAAACCTGGCGCGCGAACGCGCCATGCGTCTGTTCGGGGCGGAGCACGCCAACGTGCAGCCGCACAGCGGGGCAAATGCCAATCTGGCAGCGTTTTTCGCATTTCTTGAACCGGGCGACACCGTCATGGGAATGAACCTGGCACACGGTGGGCACCTGTCGCACGGTTCCCCCGTCAACATCTCCGGCAAATATTTTCATATTGTTCCCTACGGGCTGTCCGACGAAAGTGAAACACTGGATTACGACGCCATTCTGCGCACCGCAAAGGATTGCCGTCCGCGCATGATCATTGCAGGGGCAAGCGCTTATCCGCGCAAAATCGACTTTGCCCGCTTCCGCGCCATTGCGGATGAGGTGGGCGCCTATCTGATGGTGGATATGGCGCACATTGCGGGGCTGGTAGCAGCGGGGCTGCACGAAAGCCCTGTGCCGTACGCCGATGTGGTGACCACCACCACCCACAAAACACTGCGCGGTCCGCGCGGAGGCATGATTCTCTGCCCTGAAAAGTACGCAAAACAGATCGACAAAGCCATTTTCCCCGGCACACAGGGCGGTCCGCTCATGCACATCATTGCCGCCAAAGCCGTAGCACTCGGCGAGGCGTTGACCCCCGCCTTCCGCACCTATCAGGAGGCGATTGTAAAGAACGCCGCCGCCCTGGCAGAGGCACTGCAGAAGGAAGGATTCCGCCTGGTATCGGGCGGCACGGATAACCACCTGATGCTGCTCGACCTCCGCTCCTTCGGCATCACGGGCAAGGAATACGAAAAGCACCTGGACGAAGTGCACATCACCGCCAACAAAAACGCCATTCCGAACGACCCGCAAAGCCCCTTTATCACCAGCGGGCTGCGCGTGGGTACGCCCGCCGTCACCTCCCGCGGTTTCACCGTGGCGGAAATGGCAGATATCGCCCGCCTGATGCGCGAAGTGGCAACCGGCGATCCCGCCGTCTGTGCGCGGGTGAAAGAAGAAGTGCTCGCCATCTGCCACCGCCACCCCATTTACGAATAAAAAAGTTCCCCTGCCGTGGCAGGGGAACTTTTTTATGAGAGCAGCGCCCGGTCGGAGAGAAACGATTCCCCCGTTGCGCGACTGAATGCCGAAAGCAGGTCTTCCACCGTCAGGCGCTTTTTTTCCTCTCCCGACACATCCAGCACCACGCGCCCATCCTTCAGCATAATCAGGCGGTTGCCGTGGGCAATGGCATCGTGCATATTGTGCGTAATCATCAGTGTGGTCAGTTGTTCCTCCGCCACAATCTGGTCGGTAATGGCAAGCACCTTTTCCGCCGTTTTTGGGTCGAGGGCGGCGGTGTGTTCATCGAGCAGCAGCAGTTTCGGTCGCACGAGCGTTGCCATCAGCAGGGTAATTGCCTGCCGCTGCCCACCCGAGAGCAGCCCGACCTTGGTGTGCATCCGTTCCTCTAACCCCAGTCCGAGGCGCGCCAGCGTTTTGCGGTAAAGTTCCTTTTCCCCGCGGGAAATCTCCCACCGCAACCCGTGGCGTTTATCCCGCCGGTAGGCAAGCGCCAGGTTCTCGCAGATCTCCATATGCGGGGCGGTACCCATCATCGGGTCCTGAAACACCCGTCCGAAGTGGCGGGCGCGGCGATATTCGGGCTGGCGGGTGATATCTTCGCCCGCCAGGGTAATCTTTCCTTCATCCGGCTGAAATACGCCGGTGATGATATTGGTCAGCGTGCTTTTGCCCGCCCCGTTTCCGCCGATAACGGTGACAAAATCCCCCTTCTCCAGGCGAAGCGAAAGGCGGTCGAGCGCCCGCTTTTCGTTGACCGTACCGGCGTGAAAGGTCAGACTGACGTCCGCAATCTCCAAAAGCGACGTCCCGCTCCGATCAATCGTTTGTGGTTGCATGGCTCTCTCCTTTCTTTTGTATCCGTTTTTTCGGCAGGTGGGCAAACAGGGTGGGCACCCCGAGGGCACAGACGACCACCGCCGCCGTCAGCAATTTGAGATCGACCGACGGCATGCCCGAGAAAATGACAAGCGACACCACCACCCGGTAGAGCACCGCGCCGAACACAATGCCGCACAAGCGGAAAAGAAACCCCTTTGCCCGACGGAAGAGCGTTTCCCCGATGATGATGGAAGCAAGCCCGATGACGATGGAGCCAACGCCCATATTGATATCCACCGCCGTCTGATACTGGCAGAGCAGCGCGCCCGAGAGCGCGATCAGTGCATTGGAAAGCGCCAGACCGATGATTTTCGTCCGATCGGTATGGATGCCCTGGGCCCGGCACATTTTTTCGTTATCCCCCGTTGCGCGGATGGCGCAGCCGAGTTCGGTGCCGAAAAACCAGTACAGCAGGAAGATCACGCCCGCCGCAATCAGAACGCCGAGCAGAATGGCGGTGTTCCGCCGCCCGAGTCCCAGCACCCCGTTTAACTGCGCATACAGGGTGCCCGAACGGTAGGCTTGCAGGGAGAGGTTCGCCGTCCCTTCTACGCCGCTTGCGGCGCTCATGATATGAATGTTGACCGAATACAGGGAGGTCATGGTCAGAATGCCGGCCAGGATCGGCGGAATTTTCAGTTTGGTGTGCAGCAGTCCCGTAACGGTGCCGACCAGCGCCCCCGCACCGCAGGCGGCAAGCAGGGCGACCACCGACGGTACCCCCGCCCACAGGCAGACCGCGCAGACCGATGCCCCGCAGGTAAAGCAGCCCTCGCACGAAAGGTCGGCAAAATCCAGCAGCCGATAAGAGATAAAGACCCCGAGCGCCAGCACCGCCCAGATCAGCCCCTGCGAAACACCCGTGAGTAAAGATTCGAGCATATGACCCCCTCCGTTAATTGCCGAGATTGACTGCGTGAATGGTGGCGGAACCGTTTGCCAGGGTATTATCGGTCGGCACGTAAACGGCATCGACCCCGGCATTGCGCAGGGTGACAAACGCCGCCTCAAGATCGTTGATATCGCTGATTCCGCGTTCGACATACGTGTAGCCGAGTTTCTCACATACCGCTTTGGCAAGCCCGACCTGATAGACCGAGTTCGGCTCGCCCGCAGTGTAGAGGAACCCGATCTTCACATCCGACTTCCCGACCAGTTCCCCGATCAGGGAAATCTGCTGTTCCACCGGGTTGATGTCCGAAACGCCCGTTACATTATGTCCCGGCGCATCCATGCTCTCCACAAGCCCTTCTCCGACCGGGTCGGTCACCGCACAGAACACCACGGGAATGGTGTCGGTCAGCCCTGCCGCCGCCTGGGAAGAGGAGGTGGCGATGGTATAGATCAGATCGACGTTTTGATGGACGAAATTTTCGGCAATGGTGATATTGTTGGATTGCTCATTGCTTGCGTTTTTATCCAGCACCGCCACGGTTTTGCCCGCCGCCGCCATGCGCACGGAAAGTTGATCCTGGAAGCCGCGGTTGGCACTGTCCAGCGCATTGTGCTGCACCAGTTGCAGAATGCCGACGGTGAAATCGCCGTTCCCGGTCACCAGGGCGGATTCCACCCGCTTGACGGTTTCTTGATTTCCCGTCCCCGTTGCCTTTTCCCACACCGAAACGGGGATAGAGAAGCCGATCTCATTTGCAATTTTCGGGTTCACGGTCAGAGAGGGGTTCGGGTCGGTCGCAACCGGCATGGTGGCAGGGCTTTTCCCCTCCAGCAGAATATCGGCAGCCATATCGCCCGCCTTGACCCCGAGGCTGTAGTAATTCACGCCGTAGGTGGCAATGCCGCAGGCTTCGTTCATATTGGTCTCGCCACACACCACCGGCAGTTTTTTCACTGCCCCGGCACAAGAGGAAAGCAGCAGGGCGGAAAGGAGGCAGATGGCTGCCACACCGAGGGAAATCCATTTTTTTGCGTTCATGATACATAACTCCTTTTGTTTTATCATTTTATATTTCATCGTTTTTAAACGTTGCAACGAATGGAAAAGAGGGCTGCACCGAAACGGTGCAGCCCTCTTTTTAGAAACCGGAACTTATGCGTTCCGTTCCTCGGGTGCCCATTTCGCCGGTGGTTGTTTTGCAAAAAAGCCGTAATAAAACGCCACAAAAAAGGCAAAAAAGGCATAGGAGAAAAGACCTGCACCGCCGGCGCAGATCGAACGGGTCGCACGCATTGCACACAAATGCTTCATCCCATTCTCCTCCCGAAAAACAAAAAGCCCCTGTATCTTCCGATACAGAGACGACTTTCATCGTGTTACCACTCTGCTTTACCGCCCCCTTGCGGAAGGCAGCCTCACGGGCGCGGCAAACCGTGCCCCGCGATATGACGGTCGCACCCGGCGGAACCTGCCGAAAACGGTTTCAGCCCCGCAGCTCCCGGAACGAACTTCACACGGCGCTGCCCCTGCCTTGCACCACCCGGCAGTTCTCTGTACGCGCTCTCCGCCCTACTTTTTCCGATCATTGCTTTTGTTTTGCTTATCATACCACACATTTTTTCGTTTGTCAAGGTTTTTTCTGCATTTTGTGCAAAAAATATTTGGAAATTTGCGTCCCTTGACTTTTTTTTCGTTTTGTGCTAAAATAGGAAGAAGAATGTGCGCGCCGGGGAAGGCGCGCTGTAGTCCTTTTTTCACAAAGGAGGTACGAAAATGAACGGATTTGACAGCAGCGAAAGCACGCTTCCGGATGAAAACCTGCTCCGTGCCGCGCGGCGGGCCTATTGCCGCGTGGGGCTCGGCGTTGCCGCATGGATGCTGGTGCCGGAGGGGGTTGCCCTTCTTTTGCAACTCATCACGCGGACGCTAGCCCCCGGCCTTTTTGCGGCACCGTGGTATGTCTGGGCAGTGCAGATCTTTTCTTCTTACGTGGTCGGCGTGCCGGTCGCACTGCTGATTTTCGGCACGCCGGAAACCGAGACCGCGCCCACCCGCACCCCAAAGAAGATGACCTTTCTCGGCTTTTTCTTCTTTTTCTGTATTGCGCGGGCGCTGTCGCTCGTCGGCTCCCAGATCGGCAATCTGCTCATGAATGTCGCGGGCTTTTTGCGCGGTGCCGGGTATGACAACTCGCTCAGCACCCTTCTGAACCAGTCCGGTCTGCTGCCC
>CAKSLR010000022.1 GCA_934467435.1 uncultured Eubacteriales bacterium
GTCGGGATGGATCGGATTCTGTCACCAAAAATGCGTGAAAGAGTTGACAATCGGAAAGAAAAAACACGGATTTGGACGAAGTAATCCAGGGGGCAGAAGAAAAGTTGTGCATTCTGACCAAAAAAACAATGGTTTCTTTGTGAAAAAAAACACTTGCTACTAAGCGCGAAGGATGATATAATGGTCACAAAGCGAGGTTTTCTCGCCAAAACAGATCTTGAAAGGAAAATACACATGAAAAAACGTATCGTTTCTCTCCTTGTTTTGGTGTGTATGCTCTTTGCCTCGGTTCCGGCACTGGTTCTTCCCGTGTTGGCAGAAGGAGAGGCAGCGGCATCGACCGTCACCAAACTGGAGCCGCGTGCCGGCGGGCAGAACGCTCCGACCGAAGAACTGCGGGATGGAAAACTGTATCTGGCATGGCAGGGCGGTTGGCGCTTTGTCAGCCACTCGGCAACCAACTGGCTCGATGAGCGCGAGCTCAATATGGTTATGGGCAACGGTGGTCCGAGCACCGCGTTCACCCATTTGTTCAAAGACTATACCGGTACCGACAACCTGATGGAAAGCTGGGTCGGTGACGCACAGGGCACAGGGCTTTGGGCCGAATCTGCCTTCTTCGGTTACTACAACCAGCAGGATCGCGACGCTAACTGGGGGCCCACGATGGCTGCCATCCCCAGTCTGGAAAGAACGGCAGGCTATCAGTACACCGCTGAGAAGGGCGGCAAGGTCAACATTACGGTGAATTTCCTGCGGTATCTCCGTACGACCGACCCCGGCGTGATTAACGGCGCTAAGATTGCGGTCTTTGTTGCCGGCAAGATGGTTTGGCCGCAGGTGGGCGACTATTATGCCGATGCCTCCAAGTGGGCAAAGGTCTCTGATCTCGGCGGGGAAGACACCGGCAACAACATCTTCCTTGTAGATAAGGCGATTGCCACGCTGACCGATATTACCGTACGGAAAGCGGATAAGGTGGAAGTTCTCGTTCGCGTTGACGAGACCGATGATAACCCGAAGTGGCACTGCCGCTCGGTTGCGGTGGACACGACTGTGGAATATGTCCCCGCAGAGCCGATCGTCTCCAAACTCGAGCCGCGCGTGGACGGCAAGAATGCCCCCGCGGAAGAGGTTCGTGACGGCAAACTGTATGTGAAACTGGGCGATGGTTGGAAGTTTACCAGCCATTCGAACACCAACTGGCTGGATGAAGCGGAACTTAATTTGGTCATGGGCAATAGCGGTCCTTCGTCCGCTTTCACCGATCTGCTGAAAAACTATCCCGAAGGATCCAAAACAGAAGAAAGCTGGATTGGCTCTACCGATAGTACCGGTCTTTGGGCTGATTCTGCCTTCATGAGTTACCGTGCGTTTACGGATAACGGCGGCAACTGGGGTCCGACCCTCGCTGCCATTCCCAGCACGTCCCGCACTGCCGGCTATCAGTACAACACCCCGACCGGCGGTACCGTCAATATCCTGGTCGATAATCTCCGCTATGTCCGCAACGTAAAAGACGGTGTCATCAACCAAGCGCTGATCGGCGTCTTTGTCGGCGGCAAAATGGTCTGGCCGCAGCAGGGCGATTATTATTCCGATGCTTCCAAATGGGCAAAGGTTTCCGACTTTGCGTATGAGGACGAGGGGACCGGTATTTTCCACGGAACCGAAACCATTGCCTCCGTCACCGGTGTTTCCGTACGGAAAGGCGAGAAAGTAGAAGTACTCGTGCGTTGCGGTGCCGGTTCGATGTGGGAGTGCCGTTCGGTTGCGGTGGATACCACGGTCACCTTTACCGAACAGGTCGAAGCCACCCGTTACTTCTTCGTGAAGGAAAACGGCATCACCATCACCTCCTTCGGTCTGAATGACGAGACCGAGATCAAGTTGCCCGAATATGAAGGCACGTCGGTTCTTCTTGGCTACGATACGAATGGCGACGGCGTTGCCGATGCCAAACCCGGTGATACTTATAAACTCCCCGAAGGCGAGGAGGATGTGACCATCTACGCCATTACGGCCGGCAGAAGCGAATTTAGCGCCAACCGCCCCGTGTGGGATGATGTTTCTTCTTCTATCAAGTTCCGTGGCGGCTGGACTGTCGGCATTCTGGAACTTGCCGATGGCACGTTCAATCCCTTCGCGGTGATTGACAGTTACAATATCGCATCGGTCAGCGGTCAGGTCTGGGGTGGTACCGGTGGCGGTCTCTATCTCGGTAGCGGCTTGATGGCAGTTTCCGGCTGTATGGCGGATGAGTTGCGCGCCAACTCGATTCGCTACTCGGTACAGTACAATGCGAAACTCTCCATCGACTTTACCGACCTGCGCCCGCAGCGGCAGGAGCCGCAAGGCGCCGGACCGAACGCCATGGAAATTGCCATCTACGTTGGTGGCAAGAAGGTATGGCCGGCAAATGACGACTGGTATGTTCTTTCGGATAATCAGAATTGGGAAGACACCGGGACCCGCTCGTATGATGCGCTGACGCCTCTGCGCGAAGCCGGCATCTTCCCGATGGAAGTTACGGCAAACGCCGGTGATATGGTAGAAATCCGCAGCCGCCAGCACGATGTCAACTGCTGGATGTTCTGGATTGCACCGACCGTTACTTATACCGAACTGATTGAAACTCCCGTGGTTTCCGCTACCTCGGTGTCCTTCGGTAAGGATCTTGGGCTGAATGCGTTCGTCAATATTCTCGGCGCCCGTGAGGGTGTGCTTCCGGGTCTTGAATACTGGACCGCAGAACCGACCGCAGAGCAGCTTGCTGCCGGCGGCACGAAGATGACGCTGGTAGAAAACGCCGCCGAAGGTGCGAAGTTCACCTACCGTGGCTTTGCTGCAAAACAGATGACCGATAAGATTTGGGTGCGCCCGTACTCCGTAATGGAGGGTGAGGAACCCGTTTACGGTCAGGTGGTTGCCATCAGCATTGCCGACTATGCCAAGAACGCCTTTGGCCGGTCCGATGCGCTGGATAAGGTAATCGCTGCCATGGTCAACTACGGTTCCAATGCGCAGAGCTACTTTAACTACAACCGCGAAAACATGGCAAACAGCTTCCTGCCCGATGCCATGAAGGTGGTCAGCATTGATGATATCGATCTGAACAACGTCTATGCCCAGAGCGGCACGGACAATAAGATCAACAGCGTCAGCATGATTCTCGGCGATCGCCTCGGCTACAAGTTCATCACCGATAAGGTAGATGGCGCGACCTCTTATGTACTGGAGTATGCGGACAACGCAGACTTCACGAACGCAAAGACGATCGATATGGTAGCGACCGAGGATGGCGAGGATTATAAGGCGATTGTAACGATCGATATGACCGATGCCAGCCGTGCGTTCTACTTCCGCGTGAAGGTAGACGGCACCGCCGGCGCAACCCTCACCTATAACTTTGATTCCTACTATGTCCGTATGGAGAGCGAGTCCGGCGAAGGGCTTTACTATCTGATGATGTCCATCATCGCCTTCAACCGTGCCGCATCGGCATACGAAGCATAAGTTCGGAAGGAGGAAAATACATGAAGCAATACAATGCTCCCGCATGGGAACTGAAACTCCTTGCCATGGATGTTCTGATGGCTTCGGATGAAAACGAGACCGACAAGGACTACGTGGATAACGAAAATCTGACCGTTGACAACATCGCGGATATCTGATGTGCGATGGGAAAGGGGAACGCCGCAAGGCGTTCCCCTTTTTTCTTTGGGTCAAGTGCCGAACCCCCGGTGGTGAGCCGCCTCCGGCACGGCGGAAAAGCCTGAGCAAAACCGCTACTATGGACAATCCATACGGTGAAAATCATCGTTTTTTTCTTTTTGTTGTGCAAAATTAACAAAAAGCAGAAATACCTTTTGTGAAAAAAGCGAATTGTATTTTTGTTCACACTATGATAAAATATGGCCAGAAAGGCGGAGAAAGTGACCGCTTTCATTTGATAGAAAGAGGAATTTGTATGAAGAAACGTGCATTGTCTTTGTTTCTCGCGTGTTGCATGCTCGTCCTGATGGTACCGGCGCTCATTCTGCCGGCATACGGTGACGGTGTGCTGTACACGACGAAATTTGAAGCCAAGAAGGACGGCAGCAATGCCCCCACCGCATCGCTTGTGGATGGGGTATTGATGGCGGATTTTAAGGGAAACTGGTCGCTTGTCAAGCATGAAGCCGGTGACTGGAATGTCTCCGCTCCCATGAATGCGATTGCTGCTACCGCCGGTCCACTGAGCGCCGTAGACAATGACTGCTGGTTCTCGGACGGCAAGGCAATCCGCCTGTGGGATGAGGTTTCCGGTACCGGCGTCATCGGTTATTACTATGGCGGCGTCACCCGTCAGAACGACTGGGGCGCATCCTATTCCATCTGCCCCGGTCCGCAGGAGGCGGTTGGTTACCAGTACCTTGCAGAGCGCAAGGGTACCATTACCATTACGCTGGATTCTCTGCAGTACATCCTGAAGCCCGAAGATAATAATAACGATCAGGCGAATACCGCCATCATGGGTATTTTTGTTGACGGGAAGATGGTTTGGCCGAACGTGGGCGACAACTACGGCGCCCCCGAGAAGTGGGATGCAGTTGCCTCTCACACCGAAGGCACGATGAACGGCAGAATTCTGGAAACGACCGGCGAATTTGCCAAGGTTGAGAATGTGGTCGTGCAGAAAGGTTCTAAGATTGAGTTCCTTGTCCGTACCACGACAAAGCTTTGGCACGGTCGCGGCGTGGCTGCCAACATGACGGTGGATTACACCTCCAACTATACTTCCGAAGTGACGTTCTCTTCTTCTTATGTGACGGACGGCGCTGCAAAGATTACCTACAATACCGAAGATGATACCGTCAGCTACGGCGGTGACTGGTATACGGGTATTATCGACCCCAAGTCTACCATTGTCAAGTTTGAAAAGATCATTCCGAACGTCGGTACCCGTCGTGAGACGGATGGTCTTGCGGCAATTACCTCGGCGGCTTATCCGAGCATTGTGTCGCACCCAACCTGGTCCATCTGGGGCTGGGGGTCGCACCCCGGTGCCGGCGGTATGAACCTGGCTTCCGATAAGAAGGAAATCGGTCCTTCCAACTGCCGTACCATCGCGACCTACTTCTATGAAGTGAAGCAGGATGGTGAGTATAACATTTATCCCTCGATTGAGGACTTTATTGCCCCCGGGGAAGAGATGGACTACAACTTCTGTATCATGGTCAATGAGAAGATGGTCTGGCCGGTTTACGGCGGCTCGTGGTCTTATCAGGCAGATATGATTCAGGGCGGCATCTTTGAAAATGACGGTATGTGGTACAACATCACCTCCGAAACAACGCTGGACGAACTGAACAACGCGCTCGCCGGCTTCTTTATCAACGTGAAGAAAGGCGACCGCGTGGAGTTCTGTGTCCGCGGTGGTAAGAATGCCGAAGCGTATTTTACACCCCAGGCGCCGTACTGGGTAAAACTGTACCCGAAGTTTGATGCCATTGCGCTCAGTGATACCGAAACGGCACCCCGCGCCGTGAACTTCTATGAACGCGGCGAACTGCTACAGGCAAACTTCCCGGTGGGCGGAAGCACCTATCTGATGCCTGAATACACCGGCAAGAACGTGTTCTGCGGCTGGGATATCAACGGGGACGGCGTGGCAGATGCCCTTCCGGGTCAGAGTATTACGCTCCCTGCCGGAAATGCGATTGCCGTTCAGGCGGTTTCGCTTCTGACCACCACCAAGCTGACCAAGAACTGGCCGACCGTATCGGCAGACGGCGAGACGACCTTCAACGGGAACTGGGTCATCGGTGCTCTGAATGCGGACGGTACGTATGAACCCTTCCGCGTTCTCAATGAGTCGGATATTCTGACGATTTCCGGCTCTCCCTGGGGCGGCACCGGCGGCGGTCTGTACATGAACGCCGGCAGTTTCGGTAAGATTGCTTTCTCCGGCGCAACGGCAGAAGGCGCGTGGGTATCGAATATCCGTTATACCACAGAATACAGCGGTAAAGCAACGCTTGACTTTGATAAATTGATTGCCCGCCGCGAGGTGAATGACGATACGCCCGCCGACTACATCGCCTATAACCTTGCCATCTATCAGAACGGCAAAAAGATCTGGCCGGCAAGTGGGGACTGGTATGTTTACCGGAGTGAAGAGATCTGCTCTGACCGGGCAAAGGATATCAATATCCTCGAAAAGGTGCGGACGGAAGCTCCTTTCCCTGCGAACATTACGGTAGCAGCCGGCGATACGATTGAGTTCCGGATTCAGCAGGGGAATGCCAACTCCTGGATGTTCTATTCGGAGCCGGTTGTGACCTATACCGAACTTTCCACCTCCGCGGCGATTGTTGCCGACAGCGTGACCGTTGGTAAGAATATCGGTCTGAATTTCTATGCGCAGGGCATTTCCCTTGCCGAGAATTCCAAGGTCGGTTTAGAGTATTTCACGACCGAACCCGGCGCTGATTTTGCCGGCGGCATCAAGATGGGCGCAGGTGAAGCCGGCATCGGCGGTACTTACAAGTTCTCCTATACCGGTCTTGCCGCAAAACAGATGGCGGATACCATCTGGGTTCGCCCGTATGTGGAAACAGATGGAAATGTGGTTTACGGTGCGGTGACTGCGCATAGCGTGCGTGGGTATGCCGACCGTGCCCTGAAGGGGAATGATGCGGTGCTGAACCGCCTGCTGGTTGCCCTTCTCAACTACGGCACCAACGCACAGTCGCTTCTTGATTATAACCGTGAGAATCTGGCAAACGCCAACCTTTCTTCCGCAGATAAGCAGGTGCCGGAACTGGATCCCACCACGTTGGATAATGCATATGCCCAGAGCGGCACGGATGGCAAGATTACCTCGGTTGCTCTGATTCTGGATAACCAGCTCGGTTTCAAGTTCCTCACCGCCAAGAAGGACGGCGCAACGAACTATAAGTTGGAGATTGCCGACAACGCATCTTTCACCGGCGCACAGACCATCGATATGGTGGCGACCGAAGATGGGGATGAATACAAGGCAATTGCGTATCTCTCGTACGCGGATCTCGGTAAGACCTGGTACGTCCGTGTAACGGTAGACGGCACCGTCGGTGCTACCCTCACCTACAACGTGGATGCTTACATGGTACGTATGCTGGATGAGGCGACCGATGGGCTCTACTACCTGATGTGCGCACTCGACCAGTTGAAACTGGCGGTTGCCGCGTATCTTGCTTAACACGGGGGAAACGGTATGAAAAAATACGAAGTACCGGCGTGGGAGTTGCGGCTTCTTTCTTCCGATGTTCTGATGGCATCGGATGAAAACGAAACCGACCGCGACTATGTCGATGGCGAGAATCTCGTCGTGGACGATATCCATAACATCTGAAAAAAGAGGGCACCCGAAAGGGTGCCCTCTTCGTCAAAAAGGCGACAGGGGTGCGGCGATGCCGCACCCCTGTCGCCGGGAAAAACCCCGGGGGAACACGGGTGCCGGATGGCTCAGGCATTCTCTTCTGCCAGTTGGCAGGTGCGTGTGTACATGGTGGCGTAAGCCTCTTCCACCAATGCATCAAAATCCACTTTTGCCTGTTCGGCCAGCACCTTCTCCAGCACCGGGCGCGTGCGCGGGTGACGGGGGGTGAATACCGTGCAGCAATCTTCATAGGGGAGAATAGAGGTTTCAAATGTGCCGATACGGCGGGCAATCGAGACAATCTCTTCCTTGTCCAGCCCGATGCAGGGGCGGAACACCGGCATGTGAACCGCATCGTCGGTCACGCGCAGCGCCTCCATTGTCTGGCTGGCGACCTGACCGAGGCTTTCTCCGGTGATCAGGGCGCCGCACTTATAATCCCGCGCGCAGCGCTCGGCAAGCGTCATCATAAAGCGGCGCAGCAGCAGGGTAAAGTAGTCTTCTTCGCATTTGGCGCGCAACTCTTCCTGAATGTGGGTCAGGGAAATGATGTGCACATGAATTTTGGTGCAATATTCACACAACTCGCCTGCCAGTTGCATGACCTTTTCCCGCGCCTGTTCCCCGGTGTAGGGAAAACTTTCAAAGTGCAGCGCCTCAATTTCCACCCCGCGCTTTGCCATCATGTATCCCGCAACCGGGCTGTCAATTCCGCCCGAGAGCAGAAGCAGCCCTCTGCCGTTCGAGCGTAGCGGCATGCCGCCGGCGCCTTTTTCCTGGTCGGCGTGGATGTAAGCGGCACTCTCGCGAATCTCGACCCGTACCCGGCATTCCGGCTCGTGCAGGTCTACCCGCAGCCGGGGCGCGGCGGCAAGCAGCGCCCCGCCGACTTCCGCCGCCAGTTCCGGCGAGGAGAGCGGAAAGGTCTTGTCCGCCCGTTTGGCGTCTACACGGAAGGTGCGGTGCCCTTCCAGCTTCGGCAAAAGATATTCCACCGCCACCCGCTGAATATCGGCAAGGTTCTTTTCGGCTACCGCCGCCCGCGTCAGTCCCACAATGCCGAACACCCGGCGTGCGGATGCCATCATGCCGTCCATATCGCACCGGTCGTCCAGCGGCTCGATATAGAGCGTGCTTTGCACGTGGTGAATGTGAAAATTCCCGTGCCGACGCGCCCGCTGCTTCATTTCTTTTTCCAGTAGGCTTTCAAAAAAATAGAGGTTTGCCCCTTTCAGAACCAACTCTCCGTATTTACACAAAATTGCTTCCTGCATTCCGTTTCGGTTTCCTTTCGCATTTCTTCCCCTATTGTAGCACATTCTGTCCCCGTTTGCAATCGCTTTCGTCGCCGAATGGGAAAAATATCGAAAAATATCCCATGTCGCCTTGACAAACGGGGCATGCTATGGTAAAATAACGAAAAAGGCTTGGATGGGGAGAGTAGCTCCCCCACGTCGGTGAAGAGAGCGGATGGTTGGTGCAAATCCGCCCGATGAGGGGAGGGAAGGTAACCCCGGAGCCGCGGGAAGAACCGCCGCACGGCGCATTAGACCCCGCCGTTTTGCCGCGTTAAGGCAGGTTTGAGCGGGCACGGTTTTCTCGTGCCAACGCAGGTGGTACCGCGCGTATGCGTCCTGCTTCCCCCCGGGGGGAAGTGTGGGCGTTTTTTATTTTTCTGTAAGGGAGACAGGTATGAAAAGAGAACTGGCAAAAATCTACGACCCCGCCTCGTTTGAGGACCGCATTTACCGCAACTGGTGCGAAAAAAATTATTTTGCGCCCGATCCCGATCCCCGCAAACCCGCTTTTTCCATGGTGATTCCGCCCCCGAACGTCACGGGGCAACTCCATATGGGGCATGCACTGGATGAAACGTTGCAGGACATTCTGGTGCGCACCAAACGGATGCAGGGGTACAGCACCCTGTGGGTGCCCGGCACCGATCATGCCGGCATTGCCACACAGATCAAGGTGGAAGAGAACCTGCGCGTCAATGAGGGGCTGACCCGTTATGACCTCGGGCGGGAGAAATTTCTTGCCCGTGTGTGGGAATGGAAAGAAAAATACGGCAACCGTATTATCGATCAGTTGAAAAAACTCGGTTCTTCCTGCGATTGGGGGCATGAGCGCTTCACGATGGACGAAGGCTGTTCCCGTGCGGTGAAGGAAGTATTTGTCAACCTATACAACAAGGGGCTGATCTACCGCGGGAACCGCATTATCAACTGGTGCCCGCACTGCATGACCGCACTCTCGGATGCCGAGGTGGAGTACAGTGAGCAGGAAGGTTCGTTCTGGCACATCCGCTATCCGATTGAAGGCGAGGACGGTTATGTGGAAATTGCCACCACACGCCCTGAAACCATGTTCGGTGACGTTGCCGTGGCAGTCAATCCGCAGGATGAAAAAACCAGACAGTATATCGGAAAAACACTGATTCTGCCGATCGTCGGGCGGCGGATTCCCGTCATTGCCGATGATTATGTGGAGATCGGTTTCGGTACGGGCTGCGTGAAGATTACGCCCGCCCATGACCCGAACGACTTTGAGGTCGGGCGTCGTCACAACCTGGAAATGATTCGCGTGATGAACGACGATGCGACCATGAACCACTACGCCGGTAAGTATGAAGGCATGGATCGGTACGCCTGCCGCAAGGCGCTGCTTGCAGACCTGGCGGCGGAGGGATACCTGCTAAAAACCGAGCCGCACGTGCACAATGTCGGTACCTGTTACCGTTGTAAGACGACGGTGGAGCCGCTCACCTCCAACCAGTGGTTTGTCAAAATGAAGCCGCTTGCCGGTCCTGCGCTGGATGTGGTGCGGGATGGGCGCGTGCGCTTTGCGCCGGATCGGTTCTCCAAAATTTATATCAACTGGATGGAGAATGTGCACGACTGGTGCATTTCCCGCCAGCTTTGGTGGGGACACCGGATTCCCGCATTCTACTGCGATGAATGCGGCGAGATGGTGGTTTCCAAGGAAGACAAGGTGTGCTGCCCGCACTGCGGCAAACCCATGCGGCAGGAAGAAGATGTGCTGGATACGTGGTTCTCTTCCGCGCTCTGGCCGTTTTCCACCCTCGGCTGGCCGGAAAAAACAAGCGATCTTGCCCGCTATTACCCCACCAGCGTTCTGGTCACCGGATATGACATCATTTTCTTCTGGGTGGCGCGGATGGTCTTCTCCGGCATGGAGCATATGGGGAAGGAACCGTTCCACACGGTCTTCATCCACGGGCTTGTCCGGGATGCGCAGGGGCGTAAGATGTCCAAATCGCTCGGCAACGGCATCGATCCGCTGGAGATAATCGGGCAGTACGGCGCGGATGCGCTCCGTTTTGCCCTGACGACCGGCATTGCCCCCGGCAACGATATGCGCTTCTCGGCAGAGAAGATTGAGGCGGCGCGGAATTTTGCCAATAAACTCTGGAACGCCTCCCGCTTTGTTCTGATGAACCTGCCGGGGGAGGACAGCGAGTATCTCACCCTGCCGGAAGAAGAAGCGCTTGCCAAGGAGGATAGGTGGATTCTTTCCCGCCTGAATACCCTGGCAAAAACCGTGAATGAAGCGGTTGATCGTTTTGAGGTCGGTGTGGCGCTGGCAGCCATTTACGATTTCACCTGGGATATTTTCTGCGACTGGTATATCGAACTCTGCAAGAGCCGCCTGCACGATGCGGAAAGCAAGGGCGCCGATACCGCGCGGCGGGTGTTGGTGTATATACTCGGTGCGCTGCTTCGCCTGCTGCATCCGTATATGCCTTTTATCACGGAAGAAATTTTCTGCGCATTGCCGCACCGGGAAGAGAGCATTATGATTGCCGCTTACCCGACCTATGACGCGGCGATGGATTTTGCCGAAGATGCGGAGGAGATGGAGCGCGTGATCGGCAGCATCCGCGCCATCCGTGCCCGCCGTGCGGAGATGAATGTTCCGCCGTCCCGCCGGGCAAAGTTGTATGTGGTGACCCCGTACCCCGAAACTTACCGCGCGGCATTCCCCTTCTTTGAAAAACTGGCGTCCGCGTCTTCGCTGGAAGTGGTAGACGGCTATCATCAGGATGACGCCGTCAGCATTGTGACCGACGCGGCGACCGTTTATATTCCGATGGCGGATATGGTGGACCTCGCGCGGGAGCGCGTTCGCCTGGCAGGAGAAGTGAAAAAAACCGAGGGTGAGATTGCCCGCCTTTCCGGCAAACTCCAGAACTCCGGTTTTCTTGCCAAGGCGCCGGCAGCGGTCGTGGCAGGGGAACAGGAAAAACTGAAGAAGTATGAGACAACGCTTGCCGCACTGCAAAGCGCGCTGAAAAAACTCGGCTGATCTGCCGTGTACCGCTGACCGGTAAACCGGTGCGGCCGTTTGGTCGGGTCAGTATAACCGGCGCAGGATGGTTTGTGCGCGTGCGTTGTCGGGGAGAAGCAGAAGGATCACATCATTGCCCGACCGAAACACGCAGGCATCCCGGCAGATATCGCTTTCCGGCAACGTGCGGCGAACGCGCAGCAGTCGCCTCTCACACATTGCCGAAAGGCGCATGGCATCCTCCCGGTTGCCGGCGCGCAGAATGAGAATTTCTCCGCCGCCGAAGCCACCTGCCAGATAAAAGGCGTATTCGCGGCAAAGGGAAAAATCATTTTCATCGCTGTCCTCTGAAAACAGGACATCCGCCATGCCGGGCGGGAGCGCCTCCGCTTCCCATTCCGCAGCACTGCTGCGATAGCGATACCCCGCGGGTATATCGCCGTACAGGTGGCAAAAGTCGGAGAGGAGCCGATCGGTATCCGGTCGGGAGGCGGCACAGGAGGACAGAAACATCAGCAGGCAGGCGGCAAACAGAGCAAGGGAAATCAGACGTTTCATGATTTTGCCCCCTTTCGCTTTGCTTTTTCTATTGTATGCTGCGGCTGCGCGGCATATGACCTGACGGAAAGGAGAAACACATGCAGGACGGCGCTTCGCTCCGCGATGCGGAGCCGGTTTTTCGTGCGATTATTGAGGGGGGCGGCGTATTTACGCTTCACCCACGCGGTGCCAGTATGCGTCCTACCATTGTGCCGGGGCGGGACAGCGTCAGCGTGGTGCGGCTGGAGGGCGAACCCCGGCGGTACGATATTCTCCTGTACCGCCGCCCAAACGGGCAGTTTGTCCTCCATCGGGTTGCCCGTGTGAAGAAGGGGCGCTATACCATGTGCGGGGATAATCAGGTGGTTTTCGAGCGTGGCATCTGCCATTCCGATGTGGTGGGGGTGGTCAGCGTGATTCACCGCCCCTGCGGCGACCTGGTGCGCGGTACGCGCCCGTTTGTCCGCGTTGCGGCAAAGCGGGCATGGAACCGACCGCTTCGGCGGGTGCGCTACCTGCTTGCCACCCTGTACCATCGGGTGTGCGGAAAATAAAAAACCGAGCGCGGATCGAAGAAATCCGCGCTCGGTTTTTTTAAAGAGAAAGCAGGAAATTTGCGACTTTACGGGCAAGCACCTTTTGCCCTTCATCGTTCGGGTGCAGCCCGTCCGGCATGAGGCGCGTTTTCTGCTCCTCAATCTTCGGCTGAATACCGCCGGCAGCAAACAGATCCAGCACCGGCAGACCGTATTCGGCGGCAACCTCCCGGATAATGGCAACATACGTAGAAAGCGGGGCAACATTGTATGCCTTGAACCCGTCGCCGCGGGGGTTATCCTCGTTGCAGCGGTGCAGGGGAGTGAGAACGGCGATTACCGCCGTCGGATACTTGCGTAAAAGGGAAGTGTAAAGCGTATGGCAGGCACCGTAGAAGGTATCCGGCGTGCGATCTGCCGGCGTGCCGAGGGGCGCGTCTCCGTGCCCGAAGTCGTTGGTACCGCCGAAGACCACTACCATATCTGCATCCGGATCCATACCCTCGACCCGCGAGCAGAAGTCAAGATCCCACCGGGCGTCGCCACTCGGCGTATGCTGTTTGGCATAGCGCGTACCGCTGATGCCGTAGTTGCGGGTGACGGCGCCGTAGGCTTCTCCGATCAGGTCACAAAAAACGTGCCCTTTGCCGCTGGTGCCTGCCCCTTCGGTAATGCTGTCGCCGAGAAAATTGATCTTTTTTCCTTGCAGTTCCATAAGTTTCTGTCCTTTTTTCATTACGGCGAAAACGCCGTTTTCTGTTATTGTAGCATATTGCACGGCGGAAGTCAAGGTTGCAAAAATCTTTTTCGTAAAAAGGTGCGTTGGAAGTTGCTTTTTTTGCGCGGATGTGGTAAAATAATGCGTATATGTCGGGAAAGGAGATGCAATATGGTCAAAATTACGGGCGTGGCGCGCCGTTCCCGCGCGGCAAAGGCAAAAATTCAGCCGGGGGACGTGTTGCTTTCCATTAACGGCAATGAAATTTCGGATGTGCTGGACTACCGCTTTTATTTGGCGGAGGAAGAGGTAACCCTTTCGCTGCTGCGGGGGGATGAACCCTTTTCGGTTACCATTGCGAAAGAAGAATATGACGATATCGGGCTGGATTTTGAAACACCTCTCATGGATAAAAAGCAGTCCTGCCGCAACAAATGCGTCTTCTGCTTTATCGACCAACTGCCGCCCGGCATGCGCGAGAGTTTGTATTTCAAGGATGATGACTCCCGCCTTTCCTTTCTGCACGGCAATTATATTACCATGACCAACCTCACCGAACGGGATGTGGAGCGGATTCTGCATATGCATTTTTCCCCCATCAACGTGTCGGTGCATACCACCAACCCAGAGTTGCGCGTGAAAATGATGAAAAATCCGCACGCGGGGGATTCCCTGCGCTTCCTTACCCGCATGGCGGAGGGGGGCATTGAACTGCACGGGCAGATCGTGCTTTGCCGGGGACTCAATGACGGTGCGGAACTGGATCGCACGATGCACGATCTGGCGGCGCTTTACCCCGCCATGAGCAGCGTGTCTATTGTTCCTGCAGGGTTGACGCGGTACCGCGAAAAACTCTATCCGCTTACCTCTTTTACCGCAGAAGAATGCGGGGCGGTGTTGGATCAGGTGGATCGTGTGGCAGAGGAGCATTTCCGCCGCCACGGCTCCCGTTTGTTCTTCTGCTCGGACGAGTTTTACCTCAATGCGGGGCGCGAGTTGCCGGAGGAGGAATTTTATGAGGGGTACCCGCAGATTGAAAACGGCGTGGGCATGATTACGTCCCTGCGTACCGAGTTCCGTGATTTTTGTGAGGAAGAAGCCGCCGGGCACCACCACCGCCATCATAGGGAAAAACGGGTGGTCTCTCTTGCCACGGGTGTGGCGGCCTATTCTCTCATACGGGAGATCGGTGCACGGATGGAGGAGGCGTTCCCGCATCTGGAAGTGCACGTATATGAGGTGATGAACCACTTCTTTGGAGAAAAGATTACCGTGGCGGGGCTTTTAACAGCAGGGGATATCATTGACCAGTTACGGGATAAGGAACTGGGGGAAGAGTTGATTTTGCCGGCTGCCGTGCTGCGCAGTGAGGGAGATCTGTTCCTTGACGGTAAAACGCCGGACGATGTGGCAAAAGCGCTGCATATTCCGGTAACCTTTACCGAAAATGACGGCATGCTGTTGGCTGCCGCGATTTTGGGAAAAAAGTAAGGAGGATACAAGATGGGAAAACCGGTGATTGCGATTGTCGGGCGCCCGAATGTGGGCAAAAGCACCCTGTTTAACAAACTGATCGGGGAGCGCCGCTCCATCGTGGAAGATACGCCAGGCGTTACGCGCGACCGGGTTTACGGCGAAGGAGAATGGAACGGGCGACGGTTTATTCTGATTGATACCGGTGGTATCGAGCCGAAAACCGATGACCCGATTTTGCAGAAGATGCGCACCCAGGCGCAGATTGCCATTGACACGGCGGACGTGATTTTGTTTTTGTGCGATGTGCGGGACGGTCTGCTTGCCGATGACCGGGACATTGCCGTTATGCTGAAAAAAAGCGGCAAACCCATTGTGCTTTGCATCAATAAGACCGACAGCGTCGGCAACCTGCCGCCTGCGTATTATGAGTTTTATGAACTCGGGTTTGATCATGACCCCATTCCGCTGTCTTCCCTGCACGGAACGGGCAGCGGCGATCTTCTGGATGCCGCGCTTGCCGCCGTTCCCGTCCGCGAGGATGAGGGGGAAGAGAGCGATGTGATTCACGTTGCCGTTATCGGCAAGCCAAACGCGGGCAAATCTTCTCTTGTCAACCGCATTGTCGGGGAGGAGAGAATGATCGTCTCGAACATCCCCGGCACGACGAGAGATGCGATTGACAGCCGGGTGGAAAACCGTTACGGTGTGTTCAATTTTATTGATACCGCGGGCATCCGCCGCCAGAGCAAGGTAGAGGATCGGATTGAAAAATTCTCGGTTCTGCGTGCCCATATGGCGGTGGAGCGGGCGGACGTCTGCCTGATTCTGATTGATGCCAACGAAGGCATTACCGAGCAGGACGAGCACATTGCCGGCATTGCCCATGAGGCGGGAAAGGCATCCATCGTGGTAGTGAACAAGTGGGATCTGATTGAAAAAGATAACCGTACCACCGCCAATTTTACGAAAGATGTGACGAACGCGCTCGGTTATATGACCTATGCGCCGATTCTGTTCATTTCCGCAAAAACCGGGCAGCGCGTGACGAATCTTTACGAGCAGATCAAGTATGTTTTTGACCAGTCTCGGCTGCGCGTGACAACAGGTATGCTCAACGATCTTCTGAATGACGCCACCACGCGGCATGAGCCGCCCTCCGATAAGGGCAGACGGCTGAAGATCTATTATATGACGCAGGTCTCGGTCGCACCGCCGACCTTCGTCATCTTCTGCAACAGCATCGAACTGTTCCATTATTCCTACCGCCGGTATCTTGAAAACTGTATTCGCGAAACCTTTGGGTTCCGCGGTACGCCGATCCGCATCGTGCTGCGCGAGCGCGGGGATGAGGGAAAGGACTGATCTCATGTTTATCGACCATATTCAGATTTATATCAAGGCAGGGAACGGCGGTAACGGTGCGGTTTCCTTCCGCCGCGAAAAGTATGTGGCGGCGGGCGGTCCCGACGGCGGCGACGGCGGGCGGGGCGGCAATATCGTTTTTCGCGTGGATCCGGGCAGCAATACGCTGCTTGCCTTCCGCTATAAGCGCAAATTTACGGCAGAAAACGGCGGTGACGGACAAGCCGAAAAAATGCACGGCAAAAACGGGGCAGATACGGTGATTTTGGTGCCGCCCGGCACCCTGTTGCGGGATCCGGAGAGCGGCAGAATCTTGTTCGATATGTCGGAAGCGGACGAGTTTATTGCCTGCCACGGCGGGCGGGGCGGTTGGGGCAACCGCCATTTTGCCACGCCTACACGGCAGATTCCCCGCTTTGCCAAAAGCGGCACGGCAGGGGAAGAGCGGGAGGTGCTGCTCGAACTCAAGATGATTGCCGATGTCGGGCTGATCG
>CAKSLR010000023.1 GCA_934467435.1 uncultured Eubacteriales bacterium
AATTCCCTTCCGCAAAAGGCTTGCCTAGTATATCATGTTCTTTTCCCTTTGTCAAGGGGTTTTTCGCCTTTTTTTGAGATTTTTTCTTTTTATTTTCGGCGCTTTCCTATTTTCTACATCTTTATATATAGCATTGCATATGGCATTACGCATGGAGGTTTTCGGGCACAGTGCGGCAACCCGGACGGCGACTTACCGGAAAAACAACAATTCTTTTGTCAAATATTTGACAAAAGCCCTTGCATATTGACGAAACATATGCTATAATCACATGGTGATGTACCGCGTGTTATGCCTTTTCGGCAATGCCGGCACGTGTACGACTATTTTGTAAGGAGTATTCAATATGCAGAAGAAAGTAAGCAAGCTGCCTTTCAACGGAACTGCGGAGCAGGAAGCCAAACTCCGCCAGATCATTGCCGAAAACAAGCATGACAAAAGCCGTCTGATGGCTGTGATGCAGGAGGCACAGGGCGTTTACGGTTACCTGCCGATCGAAGTTCAGGAAATCATTGCCGAAGGCATGGACGTACCGCTGGAGAAGGTGTACGGTGTATCTACTTTTTACGCACAGTTCTCGCTCTCGCAAAAGGGCCAGAACAACATTTCGGTCTGTCTCGGCACCGCGTGCTATGTCAAGGGGTCCGGTGAAATTTTCAACCGTTTGCAGGAGATTCTTGGAATCGGCGCGGATGAGTGCACCCCCGACGGCAAATTTTCTTTGAGCGCTTGCCGCTGCATCGGTGCCTGCGGGCTGGCTCCGGTTCTGACTGTGAATGAAGAAGTGTACGGGCGTCTGAGTGCAAAGGATGTCGAGTCCGTACTTGCAAAATACAACTAAAATCCATTTGTGCGGCGTGTTTTTCACCGTGTGTTCCAGCCGGCAGGGAACGCCGGCACGCAACGGCAAAAAACTTCCCCGCAACGCGGATTACGGTGATTAAACGCCCTTATTCTTACGGCACCAACACATAACAGGAGGAAAGCATACATGAAAACAGTTGCAGAATTGAACGAACTGCGTGCGGCGAATCTTGCCACCGTCGTTCTCCGCAAGGGTGCGGAAGCCCTTGCCGCTGCAAAAGCCAACGCCCCCGCAGGCACGTTTGACGGAAAGCGCAACGTGCTGGTTTGCGGCGGTACGGGATGTACCTCATCCCACAGCGACCGCATTGCCGAAAAACTGAAGGAATCCCTCAAAGAGAACGGGCTTGAGGACAAGGTTAATGTCATCCTGACCGGCTGCTTCGGTCTTTGCGCCCTCGGTCCGATCATGATCGTATATCCCGAAGGTACTTTCTACTCCCGCATGAGTGAAGATCATGTGGAACGCGTGGTGAAAGAACATCTTCTGAATGATGAAGTCTGCACCGACCTTTTGTATCAGGAAACCGTCAATGAGGACGGCAGCATCAAATCTCTGAATCAGACCGACTTCTATAAAAAGCAGGTTCGTGTAGCACTGCGGAACTGCGGTGTAATTGACCCCGAGAACATTGATGAGTACATCGCATGCGACGGATATCAGGCGCTGGCAAAGGTGCTGACCGAATATAAGCCGGAGGATGTCATCAAAGTGATTACCGATTCCGGGCTGCGCGGCCGTGGGGGAGGCGGCTTCCCCACCGGGCGGAAGTGGGCGCTCTGCGCACCGAACAAGGCGCCCCAAAAATATGTTGTCTGCAACGCCGACGAAGGCGACCCCGGCGCGTTTATGGACCGTTCGGTTCTCGAAGGCGACCCGCACTGCATCATTGAAGCCATGGCAATTGCCGGTTACGCAATCGGTGCAACAAAAGGTTTCGTTTATGTCCGCGCGGAGTACCCCATCGCAGTACACCGTCTGCAGGTTGCCATTGATCAGGCGCGTGAAAACGGTCTGCTCGGCAAAAACATCTTCGGTTCCGGCTTTGATTTTGACATGGAAATCCGTCTCGGCGCCGGCGCGTTCGTCTGCGGTGAGGAAACCGCATTGATGACCTCGATTGAAGGCAACCGCGGCGAACCCCGTCCCCGTCCGCCCTACCCTGCCGTAAAGGGACTTTATGAGTCTCCTACGGTAGAAAACAACGTAGAGACCTTTGCCAACGTACCGCAGATCATTCTGCGCGGTGCCGAATGGTTTGCCTCCATGGGTACCGAGAAATCGAAGGGCACGAAGGTATTTGCCCTCGGTGGCAAGATCAAGCACACCGGTCTTGTGGAAATCCCGATGGGCACCACGCTGAACGAGATTGTCAACGAAATCGGCGGTGGTGTGCCGAACGGCAAAAAATTCAAGGCAGCGCAGACCGGCGGTCCTTCCGGCGGTTGTATTCCGGCGCGTCTGATTGATACGGAAGTGGATTACGACAACCTGATTTCTATCGGCTGCATGATGGGTTCGGGCGGTCTGATTGTCATGGACGAAGACACCTGTATGGTGGATATGGCGAAATTCTTCCTGGAATTTACGGTGGATGAATCCTGCGGCAAGTGTACCCCCTGCCGTGTCGGCACCAAGCGCCTTCTCGAAATGCTGGACAAGATCACGCATGGCAAGGGAACGCTGGAGGACCTTGACAAGATGGAGAAACTTTGCGAGTACATCAAAGCCAACTCGCTTTGCGGACTCGGGCAAACGGCTCCGAACCCCGTTCTCTCCACGCTCCGTTTCTTCCGTGACGAATATGTAGCGCACGTAGTAGATAAAAAGTGTCCCGCCGGCGTTTGCAGAAGCCTCTTGCAGTATAAGATCGATCCCGATAAGTGTATCGGTTGCGGCGTCTGCGCAAGAAACTGCCCCGGCGATGCCATCAAGAGAACCGATTACATTGCCCCCGGTCACAAGCTTGCCTCGATGGAGATCGAGCAGAGCGCGTGCGTGAAGTGCGGTGCCTGCATGAGCAACTGTAAATTCAAAGCGATCTCGAAGGGTTAAGGAGGAAAGCAAGATGGAAATGGTGAATGTAAAAATCAACGGCATTGCTGTCAGCGTGCCGAAAGGATCCACGATCCTGGAAGCCGCCCGCGCGGCGGGTGTTGAAATTCCTACCCTGTGCTACATGAAAGACATCAACGCCATCGGCGCCTGCCGTATCTGCGTGGTGGAAGCCACCGGCGCACGCGGTCTGGTAACCGCCTGCGTGTTCCCCGTTGCGGAAGGAATGGAAGTAAAGACCAACACGCCGAAAGTCCGGAATGCGCGGAAAACCACGCTGGAAATGATTCTTTCAACGCACGACAAGAAATGTCTTTCCTGCGTGCGTTCAACCAACTGTGAACTGCAGAAACTCTGCTTAGAGTACGGTGTGGAGGAAGGCGCGTTTGAAGGTTACAAACCGCACTACGCCATCGACGATTCCGCCCCCCACCTCATCCGAGACAACAACAAATGTATTCTTTGCCGTCGCTGCGTTGCCGTCTGCCGGGAGCAGTATGTCGGCGTCATCGGCGCCAACAACCGCGGCATCGACACGACCATCGGCAGTCCGTTTGACCGTCCGCTTAACGAAACGCCTTGTATTTCCTGCGGTCAGTGTACTACCGTTTGCCCGACCGGTGCCCTGACGGAAAAAGACGACACCGACAAGGTCTGGGCCGCCCTTGCCGACGACAGCAAGCACGTGCTCGTACAGACGGCACCTGCCGTCCGCGCCGCGCTTGGCGAAGCATTCGGCATGCCGATCGGCACCAATGTAGAAGGAAAAATGGTGGCAGCGCTCCGCCGCATCGGATTTGAGCGGGTGTTTGACACCGACTTCGGCGCCGACCTGACCATTGTGGAAGAAGCAAATGAGTTGCTGGAGCGGGTAAAGAACGGCGGTGTTCTGCCGATGATTACCTCCTGCTCGCCCGGGTGGGTCAAGTTTGCTGAATTCTATTACCCCGATCTTCTGAAGAACCTTTCTACCTGCAAGTCTCCGATGCAGATGACGGGCGCCCTGATGAAGACCTACTATGCCGAAAAGATGGGCTGGGATCCGAAAGATATCGTTTCGGTCGCCGTCATGCCCTGCACGGCGAAGAAGTTTGAGATCGGACGGGATGATCAGTCTGCCGCAGGCGTGCCCGACACGGATATTGCCATCACGACAAGAGAACTTTCCCGCATGATTGCACGCGCGGGGTTGAAATTCGCTTCCCTGCCCGATGAAGAATACGACAGCCCCTTGGGCGAAGATACCGGCGCTGCCGTGATCTTCGGTGCCACCGGTGGCGTTATGGAGGCGGCACTGCGTACCGCGAACGACTGGCTGACCGGCAAAGATAACGAGACGGTCGATTTTGAAGAAGTCCGTGGCACGGATGCCATCAAGGAAGCCACTTACCACATCGCCGGCATGGACATTAAGGTAGCGGTTGCCAGTGGCGCGAAGGCGGCAAAAGAGATCATGGACAAAATTCAGTCCGGCGAAGCGGATTGGACATTTGTCGAGATCATGGGTTGCCCCGGCGGGTGCGTCAACGGCGGCGGTCAGCCGATCCAGCCCCAGTACGTGCGGGATACGACCGATATCAAGGCGCTGCGCGCCAAGGCACTGTATGATGCCGACCGGGCGGCTGCGCTCCGTAAATCCCACAAATCTCCCGGTGTTTGCGCGCTTTACGGCGACGGGAAGTTCTTTGAATCTTACGGTTGCCACAAGGCACACGAATATCTCCACACTTCCTATGTAGCAAGGAAGAAATACTGATTCCAAAAAAAGGTCACGGCAATTCGCGTTGCCGTGACCTTTTTTATCGGTTGCCGGAGGAGGTGCGCATATCCCCAAGAATATCGGCAAGGCGGGCAAATTCCGCCACCGAAAGCCGCTCACCGCGCACCGTAGGGGGGAGCCCCGCCGCGGCAACCGCCGCCGCAATCTGCTCTTTTTCAAAGCCACCGAGGGCACCGAGCGCGTTGACCAGCGTTTTCCGGCGCATACCGAATGCCGCACGAATGACCGAGAAGAAGAGTTTTTCCTCCTTCGGCTGCACCGGTTTGGTTTCCCACAAATCCAGCCGGATGACTGCGGAATTTACTTTCGGTGCCGGTAAAAAACAGCCTGCCGGTACCGAAAACAGCCGGCGAACCGTACCATAATACGAAAGCGCGGCAGTAATCGCGCTGTAATCCGACGTACCGGGCTGCGCCGCCAGACGCGCCGCCACCTCTGCCTGCACCATAATGGTGATGGAACGGAAAGGAACCCCACACTCCAGCAGCCGCATCAGAATCGGTGTGGTAATATAATAGGGCAAATTGGCGCACACGACCACGTCTCTCCCCTCCGCCTCCTCGGCAATCAGTGAAGGAAGATCCACTTCCATCACATCGCCCTGCACAATCCGAACATGGTCGTATTCCGCCAGTGTTCTTTGCAGCACGGGAATCAGACCGCGGTCGATTTCAATCGCCAGCACACGGGAAAAGCGATTGGCAAGTTCCGCCGTGAGGCAGCCGATGCCGGGGCCGATTTCCAAAACCAGCACATTTTCATTGGCAGAGCAGGATTCGGCAATCCGTTCGGGAACAGAAGGGTCAATCAGAAAATTCTGTCCGAAATCTTTCCGGAAGGTTATCCCCTCCTCTTCCATCAAACGGCGGATCTCTTTTGGGTTACACAAATTCATAAATTCTGAAAATCCCCTTGACAAATGAAGATAACTATGATACAATAGGAGCGTTGGAACGCTGGTGTGGCTCAGTCGGTAGAGCAGCTGATTCGTAATCAGCAGGTCGCCGGTTCAAGTCCGGCCACCAGCTCCACCTTTCCCCGAAGGAATGCCTTCGGGGCTTTTTTATTTCCCGGGGCATGCGGGAAACGAAAAGACTGGATCCCCCGCCCCGTGATACGGAACGGAAAGATACGCCGCAACCGTGGCACCGATATCGGCAAACGTTTCGCGCGTACCGAGATCCATCGGCGTCACCGCAGCACCGTAGACCAAAAGCGGTGTATATTCCCGCGTGTGATCGGTCGTTTTCCGGTAACCGGGGTCACAGCCGTGATCGGCAGTGATAATCAGCAAATCGTCCTCCCGCATCCGGGAAAGAAAATCGGGAAGGAAACGGTCAAATGCCGTCAGCGCGGCAGCGTAGCCATCCACATCGCGGCGGTGCCCGTAAAGCATATCAAAATCCACCAGGTTGATGAAGCAAAGTCCTTCAAACTCCCGCGACAGGCAGGCAAGCGCGGCCGCCATCCCCTCTGCGTTTCCATGGGTCGGCAACCATTCGGTAATGCCTCTGCCTGCGAATATATCGTGAATTTTTCCGACTGCCAGGCAGGTCTGTCCTGCCGCCACGACATCGTCAAGCAAGGTAGGCGCCGGCGGCTCCAGGGAAAAATCACGCCGGTCGGCAGTGCGGGTATAGGCGCCGCTCGTACCGCAAAAGGGACGCGCGATGACACGCCCCACTGCATGCTTCCCGCACAGAAGCCGCCTGGCGATGCGGCAGGCAGCATACAGTTCGTCAAGCGGCACCACATCGGTATGCGCCGCAATCTGAAAGACGCTGTCTCCCGACGTATAAACAATCCACTTTCCCGTTTTTACGTGTTCATCCCCGTAATCCGCAATGACCTGCGTGCCGGAGTAAGGGCGGTTACAGAGAATTCCCCGCCCGGTTTCGGCGGAAAACGCCGCAAGAATTTCTTCGGGAAACCCCTGCGGATACGTGGGAAGCGGCGTGCGCGAAATCAGCCCCGCAATTTCAAAATGGCCGATGGTTGTATCCTTTCCGGCGGATTGTTCGGTGCAGCGCCCGTAGGCGGCAATCGGTGCGGCGGCCGGAGAAAGGCAGGTCACCCCGGCGATATTGCCAAGCCCCATACGGCGCATCTGCGGTAAAGAAAACTGTGCCGAACGGGAAACACTTGCCAGTGTATCGGCGCCGGCATCCCCAAATGCGGGAGCATCGGGCAGGGCGCCGATTCCGAAACTATCCAGAACGAAGAGAAACACCCGTTTCATGTGCGCTCCTCCTCTCCGTCTGCACGGCAGGCAACCCGCAGGGCAAGACGCATCATATCCGTAAAGCCGTTTTGCCGCTCCGCCGAGGAGAGCGATTCCCCGGTCAGCAGGTGGTCGGAAACCGTACAAACGGCAAGGGCACGTTTTCCCGCCCGAGCCGCCGTCATATAAAGCGCCGCCGCCTCCATCTCCACCCCGAGAACGCCCATCTTTTCAAATTGCAGCGGGTCGTCCGGTGTATCGTTGTAAAACGTATCGGCAGAAAGCAGGTTTCCGACGTGGTAGGAAAGGCCGGATGCCTCCGCCTCCTCCACCGCCATGCGCAGCAAGGAAAAATCGCAAATCGGCGCAAAAGTTCCCGGCAGGTGATATTGTTCGGCAAAGCGGGAGTTGGTAGACGCCCCCATACCGATGACCAGATCCCGTACATGCACGCGGGGGGCTATGCCGCCGATGGAACCGATGCGAATGATGTTCTCCACCCCGAACACGTGATACAGTTCATGGCTGTAAATGCCGATCGAGGGCATTCCCATGCCGCTTGCCATCACGGAAACCCGATGCCCTTCGTAGATACCGGTGTACCCCTGTACGCCCCGCACATCGTTGACCAGGCGCGCGTCCTGCAAAAAATGTTCCGCCACGAAGCGGGAACGGAGCGGATCTCCCGGCATAAGTACGGTTTTAGCAAAATCGCCGGGGGTTGCCTGAATGTGAGGTGTTGGATAATCTGCCATCATATTTCTCCTTTTTGTTCCGATTGATCTTCTTCCATCGCCAGGCGAACCAGCCGGCTGGTACCCAGCCGATCGGCGCCGAGACGCAAAAATTCCGCGGCATCGGCAAACGACGTAATACCACCCGCCGCTTTGATTTTCAAGCCTGCCGGACGGTTCGCCGCGAGCAGTTTGACATCATGCGGGGTGGCGCCGTTGTGGGAAAAACCGGTAGAAGTTTTGATAAAATCCGCCCCCGCCCGCGCGACGACCGCAGGAAGCATCGCAATCTCCGACTCGGTCAGGCAGCAGGTTTCCACAATCACCTTGAGGATTTTTTCCCCGCAGGCAGCCTTTACGGCGTGAATTTCATCTTCCACCGCCTGCACGTTCCCTTCTTTCAGCCACCCGAGACGAATGACCATATCCACTTCATCCGCGCCGCTCGCAACCGCCTCTCGCGCCTCCCCTACCTTAGTCATGGTAGTGGAATAACCCAGCGGGAATCCCACCACCGTGCAAATCGGCAGCCTGCCCGCAAGATAGACGGCTGCCTGTGCCACATAGGCAGGCGGCAGGCAAACCGATGCCGTCTGATAACAAAGTCCCTCGTCACAGAGTTGACAAATCTCCCGCCAGGTTGCGGTGGGAGAGAGGCAGGTATGGTCTACCCGCGCCAGGATGGCAGCACGCTCTGTCTTTGTCATAAAATACCTCCGAATCGGCAGATGTCACCTGCTTTGATTTATCTTCTATAACCATGTATTCCGAGAAAGATCGATCTGCCGCAACGCCTCCTTGTGCCGAGCATAGTCGGGCATATGGGCAACGACGGCGGCCCAGAAACGTGACGAATGATCCGCATACCGCAGATGGGTAAATTCATGCAGCACCACATAGGCGATGGCACCGCGATCGGCATACACCAACCGCGGATTGAAGGTCAGGGTACGGGTCGTAGGACGGCAGTTTCCCCACATGCTGCGCATCCGCCGGAAGCGGACGGTCGGCATCGGTTCGAAAGAAAACCATTCCGCATATATTTTGTGGCAGATCTCTTCAATCGTACGTTTGGCTTCGTTTTCCAATGCGTCGTGGAGTTGCCGTCGCACGGCATCCTCCCCATCCCCTGCGGGGCAGAACAGCAAAATTTCATTTTCGGAAAACGCCGTATGCCGCCCCTCAGCCACCAGGCGATGAAGAACGGCAGTCTTGCCGAAAAGGGGAATTTCCGTACCGTCCGACACAGGTGGCGGTGCGGTTTCCCGAAGGTACGCCGCCCGTTGCTTCTCTATAGCGGGTAAAAGCCGCGGCACCGCGGTTTCGAGAAAGGAGGAAAGAGTCGCCTCCCCACACCGCGGAGGCACCGAAACCGAAAGCGTACCGTCATGCCGGACGTGCGCACGAAGCGTGCGGACTCTCTTGACCTCCAGTTCATAGGGAACGGTGCGTCCCCCAAACACAAACGTATGCCACGCCACCGGTCTTTTCTCCCTCCGCGCCTTCTCTTTTTCACTGTATATTATATCACATCCGTAAAAAAAGTAAAGTCATGTGCCGAAATTTCCGTCACGGACTTGATTTTCAGGGCGCCGTGCGGTAAAATAGAGGTATCACATTTTTTGAGGGTACGCATGAGTGGTTTTGATAAAAACAAAGCGGCACCCGCCCGCTTCACCCCCACCCCCGCGGAAGGGCTGAGCGAGGCGCAGGTTGCCGAACGAAAGAAGGACGGTTTGACCAACCGCCTTCCCCGTTCCACGGCAAAGCCGACGTGGCGGATCTTTTTTGACAATATCTGCACGTATTTCAATCTGATCTGGGCGGTTATCATCGGCACGATTCTTTATCTCGGCGAATACGATCAACTCTTTTTCGTGGCAGTGATTTTTGCCAACACCGCCATTGCCATTATCTTAGAGTTGCGCGCAAAATATGCGCTGGAAAAATTGAACCTGGTCACCGCACCGCAACTCTCCTGCGTTCGTGGGGGGAATACCGTTTTGATCCCCGCAGACGCGCTGGTGCTGGACGATGTGCTGTTTCTGCAATCCGGCGCACAGATCCCGGCGGACTGCATCTTGCTCTCCGGCATGGTGGAAATGAACGAAAGCCTACTGACGGGCGAATCGGATGCCATCAAAAAGAAGCCGGGCGACACGCTGCTTGCCGGCAGTTTCATCATTTCCGGCGCCTGCCATGCAAGGGTCGATCGCGTCGGGGCGGACAGTTACATTCAGACGGTCGCGCGGCAGGTCAAACGCTTCAAAGCGCCCCAGTCCTACCTGTTCCGGGATATCCGCCGCATCGTCAAGTGGATCGGGATTGCCATTATTCCCTTTTCGGTTCTGATGTATGGCAACAACTTCCACGCCTCCGGCGATGTGCGTACCGCCCTTCTGAAAACAGCAGGGGCGCTGGAAGGCATGATTCCTGCCGGCATGTTTCTGCTGATTACCGTGGCGCTTTCCATCGGGGTCGTCAAACTGGCGCGCCGCCGCACGCAGGTGCGTGATACTTACAGCATTGAAATGCTTGCCCGCACCGATATGCTTTGCCTTGACAAAACCGGCACGATCACCGACGGAACCATGCGGGTCATCGACCTTCTGCCGCTTGCCGATGCCGACCGGGCGACCTGTGAAAATATCATCGCCTCCATTGTAGCGATTCAGGATACAAGCAACTTTACTTCCGACGCGCTGATGGGCGCATTTTCGGTGAAGGAGCCGCTTTCCGTACAGCATAATATTCCCTTCTCTTCCCGCCGCAAATTCACCGCAACCGTCTTTTCCGGTGTCGGAACCTGTGCCATCGGGGCGCCCGAATTTCTCTCGGTGGGCAACCTTTCGGAAGACGTGGAAAAGGAAATTGCCGAACGGGCGGCAAACGGGCAGCGGGTGCTGATGCTTGCCGCCAGCCGAACGGAAACCGAAGATGATACCCTGCCACAGGGCATGCACCCGCTGGCGCTGATCGCCCTGGAAGATCACATCCGCCCTGAAGCCAAAGACACCATATCCTGGTTTGTACAAAACGGCGTCGGTATTCGCATCATCTCGGGCGATAACCCGGTCACCGTTGCCGCCATTGCCCGCCGCGTCGGCGTTCAGGGAGCGGAAGCCTACATTTCCCTTGAAGGGATGAGCGAGGAAGAAGTGACTGCCGCTGCCGACCGCTACACCGTATTCGGGCGGGTCAGCCCCGAGCAGAAACTGCTGCTGGTACGAAAACTGCGAGCACTCGGATATGTAGTCTCCATGACGGGTGACGGCGTCAACGACACCATGGCGCTGAAAGAGGCGGATTGCAGCATTGCCATGGCGGACGGCAGCGAGGTGGCGCGCAGCCTTTCCAATATTGTCCTGCTGGATAACAATTTTTCTACGCTGCCCGATGTGGTGCGGGAAGGGCGCCAGGTGGTCAACAATGTGCAGCGCTCCTCCACCCTCTTTTTGATGAAGACCTTTTTTACCATCACCCTTTCTCTGTTCTGCATCATCGCGGGTGTCACTTATCCGTTTGAGCCGAACTGCCTGTTTATGCTGGAAGTCTTCATCACCGGATTCCCCTCGGTACTGCTCACACTGCAGAAAAACCATAACCCGATCGGAGAGCGTTTTATCATCGGGGTGTTGCGGCAATGTATTCCGGACGGTCTTGTACTTTTATTCAGCGTATTGCTCGGCATGGGTGCCGCTACCCTGTTCGGATTCTCCGCGGATGCGCGGCTGTCGCTTCTTGTCCTGGCACTGACCTTCGCGGCGCTTGCCAACCTGGTCTTTCTCTGCTGCCCCTTCAACCGTATCCGCGTGATTTGCGTGGCAATGGCAGCGGCCGGCGTTCTCGGTACGCTGCTGGTGGCGGGCGAGCGATTCGGTGTGCGTGACTATAGCCTCCCCGTTCTGCTTTTGACCACGGTTTTGGTTGCCGTCAGCGTTCCCCTGCATCTTTTCCTTTCGTTTGCTTATCGGCGCCTCTTTCATCGTCGCCGCGCCTGAGGCACCGTTTTTTGCGGGTTTTGGTGATATTCACCGAACCCGCTTTTCTTTTTTTCTGTTTTGACGAAAGAAAAAGACGAAAAATTGCTTGTTTTCCCCTTTCAATTCTGATATAATGGAGTCGACCGGGCACCTCCCGGGAAAGGATGAAACCATATGCTGACACAAGAAAATAAGTATGCCAAGCGGAACGGGCTGGAAAAGCGCGACGCATTTCTTCGCGATGCCGGCGCTGCCGTGCCGGAAATGCGGCAAGTTGCCCGCCCTGTTTCCGCCGAGGAACTGGCAACTCTTCTCACCCACGGAACCCCAGCAGAAGAGCGCGCCTACCGGGCGAGCGGAACCGTCACATTGCGCGAGAAAAACATCAACCTGCAAGGTCTTTGCCTTTACACTTCCCTGCTGCTGGAGGGGGCGGACAACCTGACCATGACCGACTGCATCATGGAAGGCGACGTCACCATCCGGGCAAACGGCGCCCTTCTCAAAAACTGCCGGATCGGCGGCACGCTGACCGTGGTGGGAGAACAGAATACCCTGCGCCACATCAACGCCGAAACCATTATGGCGCAGGGGGTCAACCTGTTGGTGGCGCAGTCTGATGCACGTGCCATCACGGTAACCGAGGCAAACAACGCCGTCTGCCTTCTGAACCGCGCGGCGGCGATCACAACAAAGAACTGCCGTAACCTGTATGTGTGCGAAAACCAAGCCGACGCCATCACACTGACCGACTGCGCCTATGTGGTCGCCAACGGAAACCGAATGCCCGATGCGGGGGCGGTCACGCACGCGGGGCTCTCTCACTTTGTCGGCAGCGACGTGACCGATATCCGGGCGCGCGTTGCCTGCGGGGTAAACCGCGACCTTTTGCCGCAGGGCGATAAGAACGCCTTTACCTACATGCCGCGCCGCAACACCGTGCGTGAGGAGACCGGCGCCCGCGATGCCGCCCGCTACATCATGGAAGAAGCAAAAGGAAATCCGCTTGTGATCCTGGCGCCCGGCGTTTATCGCACCAAAGACACCATCAAACTCGAGGACATTCCCGATGGTTGCGTAATTTACGCCTACGGGGTTCTCTTTGAAAAGGACGGCTATCTCTCGCACCAGATGCTGATCCGCCACGCAACCGGTGTGGTGGTAAAAGGTCTGCAGCTGGATCACACCGTCAATACGAACGGGCAGGGCGTTGTCATTGCCAAAGAAGAGGGTAACCGCATCCGCATGATTCCCGGCGCGGGAATGTACCCCGACTGGAGCGACCGCCGCTATTATGAGCGCGAGGATTTTTATGGGTACCACGCGGGTCACCCCGAACCGTATGCCGACCTCGGTACGCAGAGCGGCTTCCACTATGATGCGGCGAATGCGGAGATCCTATTCTACGTCAGCGACGATGTGTTTGCCCGCATGGCGGTGGGTGATACCGTCGTGTGCCGCGGCATCTGCTGCACCGCCATTCAGATTACCGAATCTGCCGATACCTATTTTGAGGATGTGGTGCTCTACGGTTCCTCCGGCTTTGCCTTCAACGAAAGTTCCTGCTATACCGCCACCATTCTGCACCGTGTCTGGGACACAACCGGTCCCGCCGCCGTTATCAACGAAGGCGCCTACGAGCGTTACCGCGCCTATGAACGGATTTACGGCGTTTCGTTCGGGGTACGGGAAGAAACCGCGCCGGACGGCAGAAAGACCTACCGTGGCACACCGCCGATCTGCTCTTCGGTCGATGCCACGCACACCAACCGCTCGGTAGAAGGTACGGTTTGCATCAGTTGTACGTTTGAATCCATGTGTGACGACGGCACCAACCAGAACGCCTCGCACGCGCGGCTGGCAGGTTACCGCGATAACGGAGACGGCACGCTGACCGTGCTCTACAAATCCAATATTTCCGTCTTTGCCTTCCAGTGGGCGGGGTGCCACGGCGGCACCTGTGCCGCCTTCCAGAAAGGTGACCGTGTGTATATCTACACTTCCGCCGGGCGGCTGATCTGCGATACCCACGCCCTCTCCGACGGCAGGGCGACCGGCTCCTATCAAAACGATTACGGCACCGAAACCACCACATACGAAGTGGACGTTGCGCGCGAAGCCTTCAACACGCATGCAGCAGACGCCTATGATATGGAAAGCGACGTGCCGAGCGCTGCCAAAATTCTGATTGACAATATGACCCGTGCCTCCAATGGTTTTGTGTTTGACAACGTGCTGGTGCAGAATATCCGTTCCCGCGGCCTGCTGATCAAAGCATCGGACGGTAAGATCGTAAACTGTTCTTTCTACAACTGCGGCATGAGTTGCATTGCCATCCTCTATGAGATCTATTGGGGGGAATCCGGCGTTTCCGAATTCCTCGAAGTGAAGAACAACTATTTTGAGAACACGGGATATTACCGCGACATCCCTCGCTACGCCCCCATTGCGGTGGAAGGACTGGGGACGCAGGCAGCCGATTCGTATCTTCTCTACAACCACATCGTCTTTGAGGGGAACGTCATGCGGCGGCGCGGCAGCCGCTATGCGGTGTTCCTCAACAGCGCCAAGCAGGTTCTGCTCAAAAACAACGATTTCGGGACGCAGGAGGGCGAGAGTGCGGAAAACCCGCAGCCCTCGGTTTACATCCACTGTGCCAAAGACGTGGAACTCTCGGGCAACACCTATTCCCCCTACCTCTCCGATATCCGGGATGAAGTAATCATTTCCGGGAACCGCCACACCTTCGGCAGCGATGTGGGAGATGCTCTGCCCGACCGGGCATCCGAAACGCTGGAGAGTGACTATATGACCTCCATGGAGTTGCGTCCGCCGCGGATTCAGAAGGACGGGAAGGTTCTTTATGACAAAACGCCGTGGCAATGCGGCAGTATGCCGGTGGAAGCCATGACCTTCTCCCCCTACCGGGTTCTGAACCGTTATGGCTGGCTTGCCGACGGGGACGATACCATCTGGGGCGGTACCGGCGGCATCTGGGCACAGAATCCGCCGTCTTACGCGGCGCAGGACGGCTATAACGTTGCCATCCGTTATACCGCAGAACGGGACGGCAAGATCCGCATGACCTACACCGATGTCCATGCCGATGAGAAGAATGACGGGTTCCTTGCCATCTTCCACAATGGGCAGATGGTGTTCCCCGTTGCGGGTGGCTCTTATACCGATGCACGTGACTGGCAGCGCATCGGCAAGGACACCGACATCGGCGCGATGCTTTCCGCCCTGATGGCGCTGACGGTATCGGTCAAAAAAGGCGATACCCTACTCTTTACGGTCAAGCGTGACCGGGCATGGGCAAACTTCTCTGCCATGCCGATGGTAGCGTACCAATAAAAAAGAACCCGCGCGACCCAGAGTGTCGCGCGGGTTCTTTTTTATTCTGCCGTCCGATCGAGTTCCGCAAGAACGGCGGGAACTTCACCGAGATTCCCGAGAATGCGATGCGCATGCACCAGGCAGAAATCATCCGGCGGAATGAGATCCATGACCATCACCGGCACCGCCCCCGCCGCCACGGCAGCGCGGATTCCGTTGCGGGAATCTTCCAGCACCACGCAGGCTTCGCACGGCAGCGAGATGCGGCTTGCCGCCAACTCGAAGATATCCGGGTTCGGCTTTCCTCTTCCCTTCACCTCATTGCCAAAGGCGCAGGCATCAAACACCCGGTACATATCCAGCCCTTTGCACTGAAAGAGTTTTGCCGCCGACGGTTCGGGCGTGGAAGTTGCCAGGGCAATCCGGTACCCGTTCTCCCGCAGATAAGCAATCAGTTCAGGGAACCCGGGCTTCATATCCACTTCCCCAGACTCGGCTTTGGCGCGGACATAGGCAGCACATTCATCCCGATAGGCGTCGGCATCCAGTCCGGGGAAATCCGCCCGCAACTGCGCCCGGATAAGCGATTCTTCTTTTCCGCACATTCCGCGGCGATATTCTTCGTCAAACGTCAGACCGTATTTCCGGTTGGCAAGCAAAAGCGCCTCCTGCCACTTTTTTTCGGAATCAAAAATGACCCCGTCCATATCAAAGATCGCACCTTTGATGTTTGCTTCCCGCATGCTCTTCGTCTCCTTTTTTCGTCATCCCTGTTATTCTATCACACGAAACGTTTTTTTGCAAGCGTCAATCCCGGTCGGAAGCAAGAATATTTCCGTTCTCCTCTTCACCGCAGACCGGTACACAGGATACCCCGGTGCACCCCGGTGTCTCATACGGCGCACAGCCCGGCACGGCGGTGTAGTGCTCCAGGCGGTTGCCTTCCATCACCACGCCGTCGGTCGCCGCAATCCGTACCACCCGCCCGGCAAGGTTCACCGGGCGATCGGTATCGATTACAAAACGGCGAACGGTCACCCCTTCACAATCCAGGAGGTAAAACGCATCGCTGCTTTCCCCGGAAGCCGAACCGCACCGATAGCGGCAAACCAGGCGGGAACCGCCTCCGTCAATGGTCAGGTTCCGCCGTCCTTCCAGACGAATCGGTTGTGTGATGTCATACGTTCCCGCCGGAATGCGGCAAACACCGCCGTCCGGGGT
>CAKSLR010000024.1 GCA_934467435.1 uncultured Eubacteriales bacterium
ATCGAAGGCACCCCAGCGGTGGCGTCCCCTATGCGGATCTTTTCCGCGTCTCTTAAGTATTCATATGGATATTTGGGCGTAAATATACGTCGGATGACCGGATTCCCGGCGGCGGGCGCAGAACGGTAAACCAATTTGGTCACCGCGGCGGCGCCGGCGGCGAAAATGCTGTGCAGTTCCTCCATCATCAGAATGTTGTAGAGCCCTTCGTGCCCTTCCTGCGCGTAACCTACATTCTCCAGATTCCCCACGGTATTCTTCTGTCTGTACATATAATAGGGGCGGTACCCTGCATTTTTGGCACGGAGTTGCGAGTATTCCACGCTTTTGGCGGCATCCCCGCATGACAGCGAGAAGGAATAATCACCACGTTGCCGAAAATCCGCCGCATTTTTCACGGTGAAACTATGTACGGTGAGGTTGCTCGGCGCCAGTGACAGAACCGCATCGCAGGAATCCGAAAAATTATTGAAGTTATCGCCGGGCAGACCGGCAATCAAATCCACATTGATATCCCGAATCCCGGAGTTCTGCGCCATCTCATAGGCGCGATAGAAGTCCGCCACGGTATGCTGCCTGCCGATATTCCGCAGCAACTCGTCCGAGAGCGTTTGCGGATTGACGCTGATGCGCGTCACGCCGCTCTCCCGGGCAATCGTCAGTTTTTCAGCGGTAATGGTATCAGGTCGCCCTGCCTCCAAGGTAAATTCATGAAGCGCATCGATGTCTGCGTTCTGCCCTACACAGGAAAGCAGTCGGTGCAGTTGCGCCGCGCTGAGAACCGTCGGCGTTCCCCCACCGATATACACCGTGACCACGCGCAGACCAAGCGAACGGATCACCGAAAAAATATTTTCAATATCGCGCAGCAGCATCACAAGGTAATCATCGATAAGCGAGAGCAGCCGCCCCGATGTACCCGAAACAAACGAACAGTACGCGCAGCGCGAGGGACAGAACGGAATGGAAATATAGACACTGCACGTCTTGTCGGGAAGAATAGATTTTGTGAGTTTCAGTTCGGTGGCGGCAACCGAAACCGCCAGCGCCGCTTTCTTCGGGTTGACAAAATACTCATCCCGCAGAACCCGCTTGGAACGCAGGATTCCGTTGCCCGTCATAATCAGTTCGCTTGCCACTTTGGACGGCCGCACGCCGGTCAGAATCCCCCACGGCGGCGTATAGCCGAGCAGTTCTTTCCCCGCGGCAAAAAGAGCGCGCCCCACTGCAATCTTCGCAAGCCGCTCCCCGCTGGCACCGGGATACTCTGCACGCGTGATATCGCCGACGGTACTTACCGATTTCCCCTGATAACGCAAGGCAGCCGTTGCATGAAACGTGTCGCCGTCTTGTCGGAACGTGACATCCGCCTCTGGGTTCTCAGGGCAGGATTTTTCTTCGGTACCGAACTTGGAGCCGGGGAAAAAGAGCAGGCATAGAGTCTGGACATAGTATGTGCTGATATCACCCGAAACACGCAGAATCATCAGTGTTTTCCTCTTTTCAGTTTTTGACTGTCCATCACGATGGTCACCGGACCATCCGCTGTCATTTCAATTTGCATATCCGCACCGAATTTTCCGCTGCCAGCGTTTATCCCGTTGCTTTTGATGCGGTCAAGGAAGAATTCGTACAACGGTTCCGCCACCTCCGGACGCGCGGCTGCGAAGTAATCGGGGCGGTTTCCGTGCGTGTAATCGGCACACAGGGTAAAATTGGAGACGACCAGCGCCTCCCCGCCCACATCCAGAAGAGAGCGGTTCATCTTCCCCGCCTCGTCGCAGAAAATACGGAGTTTTACAATCTTATCTGCGAGCAGAGTTGCATCTTCTTCGGTATCACCAACCCCGACGCCGAGAAGAAGAAGGAGCCCCGCCCCGCACGCACCGCGATCGACACCGTCCGCCGTGACGGCGGCGTGTCGTACGCGCTGTATCACTGCCATCATATCCGTCTTTCCTTTCGTTTATCTGCCGACGCCGCGTTTGACGGCAAGCACGGCAGGAATACTTTGCAGGCGCGAGACGATGGAACGGAAATGCCCGATGTTCTTACACCCCACGGTAAGCTGCACCGCCTGTTTCTCATCCGGCAGTTTTTGGGCATTGATCTGCATGATGCTGACTTTCATATCCGCCAATACCCCGCTGATATCGGCAATCAGTGAATAACTGCTGTCCGCGACAATCTGTATCATGGCTTCATACAGAGAAGGCGAGGAGATCACGTCGCTTTCCCATGCGGCATTGACCCAACGATCGGCGTTTTCGGGGTCTTTTCTGCCGGCAATGGCGTTCGGGCAATCCTGCCGATGGATAGAAATGCCGTACCCTTTTGTGATAAAGCCGATAATATCATCCCCCGGCAACGGGTTGCAACACTTGGCGCACTTGACCAGACACCCCGTGGTACCATCCACGATGATACCACTGTTGCTCTTGAGATTTTTCGGCTTCTCTACGGTCTTGACCTGTGAGACTTCCATCGGTGTTGTTGCTGCCGGCGGCATGGCTACTACGCGGTCAAATTCATCCCGCAGACGCACGGCAATCTTGGCAATGGAAAGCCCGCCGTAACCGATGGTATTATAAAGATCATCCGCCCCCTGAATCCCGAGGCGGTGCGCAATGTTGGTCACAACCTCCTGCTTCTCGCTCTCTGTGTACGGGCGCCCGATGCGGTGCAGTTCCTTTTCTATCTCTGCCCGCCCGACTTCAATGTTCTCACTTCTCTGCTCTTTCTTGAACCACTGCCGGATTTTATTGCGCGCCTCACTGGTCTTGACGATTTTCAGCCAGTCGCGGCTCGGTCCCTTGGTGACGGAGGAAGTCAGAATCTCTACAATCTGCCCGTTTTCCGGCACACTGTCGATCGGTACGATCATACCGTTGATCTTGGCGCCAATCATCTTATTCCCGACGGCGGTGTGAATGGCGTAGGCAAAATCAATGACCGTGGAACCGAGCGGAAGCGAGATACAGTCCCCCTTCGGGGTAAACACAAAGGTTTCATCGTGGAAAATATCGGTCTTAAAGGCTTGCAGGAACTCGTCGGGATCCTTGGTGCTGTCCTCTGTCTCAATCAGTTTGGCAATCCAGGACAGTTTTTCATCTACCTCGCTGGACGCGGTTTCTCCGGATTTGTACTTCCAGTGTGCCGCAATACCGAATTCCGCGACCCGATGCATCTCATAGGTACGGATCTGAATTTCAAACGGAATCCCGCCGCGGCTGATGACGGTTGTATGCAACGAGCGATAAAGGTTCGGTTTCGGCGTGGAAATATAGTCCTTGAACCGCCCCGGCACCGATTTGAACAACTCATGCACGATGCCGAGCACCGTATAACATTCCAGTTCCGTTTCCACGATGACGCGCAGCGCGTAAAAGTCATAAATCTCGTCAATGCTCTTGTTATTATTGAACATTTTCCGATACAGGCTGTAAACCGACTTGACCCGCCCCTCAATGGTATAGGGAATGTGATTTTCTTTCAGTTTTTCCTCGATCTTTTCCCGCGCACCGGTCAAAAGGTCGCGGTTCTGCCCGTAGCGGCTGTCAATCGCATCATGAATTTCCTGATACCCGACGGGGTCGAGGTAGGAGAGGCTGATATTCTCCAGTTCCAGTTTGATGCGCTGCATACCGAGGCGGTGGGCAAGCGGCGCATAGATATACATGGTCTCCAGTGCAATCGTCCGCTGTTTTTCGGGCGATTTGGCAGAAAGAGTGCGCATATTATGCAACCGGTCGCACAGTTTGATGAAAATGACGCGGATATCCTTGCTCATGGCAAGCAACATTTTGCGAATGTTTTCGATATGCGCCTCTTCTTTATCCTCGACCTTCATCTGCACGATTTTGGTCACACCATCCACAAGGAGCGCCACATCCTCCCCGAAACGGGAACGGATTTCCTCCAGATTCGTGCGGTCGGAGCAATCCTCCACCGTATCATGCAGCAGTGCGGCACAGATGGAATCGGTATCCAGTTCCAGCTCAGAAACAATCTCCGCTACCGCAAGGGGATGAGAAATATACGGTTCCCCACTCTGGCGGAACTGACCGGCGTGAAGATCAGCGGCGTAGTTATATGCTGACTCGATCTTATCGAGTTGATAATGGCGCCCGCTGTCGGCAAGATGCGCCAGCCACGTGGCAAAGCGGGTATCCATTTTTTCCTGCCAATCCGGGCGGGCGACGGGCTCTTTGCCCGCCTTCCCGGCTCCGGCACAATCGGTTACGTTTTGATCACTCATCATCCCAAGCGGCTTTCGCCACACCTCACCTTAAATTTTTTTACCCTCGGCACGCAGTTGCGCGCGCAGGCGATGCAGACACGCGGATTTTTCCAGATCCGTCTTTTTGTCGGTAAAATGTACGGAAAAATGATAATTTTCCGTTCCCCATTCTTCGATGCCCAAAAGGTTCATTTCCTGAAGAACGCGGATAATCACTTTCAGTTTCAGGTAGCCGATATCCCCATGCCCCTCCGTTTGCAGGCGGGCAAGCAGGGCGCGGTGCGAAAGCGTATCGCACCCCGCGCGCGCCGAGCGGCACACCAGAGTATAGACCGCGGCAAAATCCGCACGGATCGGCAGAACATTTTCTTTTTCGGAGAACGGCGCGCCGGCCCAGATCTCCGCAAAGCGCTCATGTTCCCCTTCACTTTCTCTTCGGCTTTCCCGGCAAAGGCGGATATCCCGCACAATCAGTTGTACGCTGCGCCTGCCGTTGTACTCATTGACATCCAGGTTGAAGAGAAGATCCACGCTGTCCCCGACAAACAGGTTCATCTGCGCCTGCGTGCGGGAAAAGCACATGGCAGTAAACGAATGGGCGCCATCCCCCACACTGAGGCGGGTATGCTTGCCGCCGCTGATCGGAATACTCTCAAAGATCCGCGCATCCCGCAAAACGAAGGCGGGAACGGGATTCCCGACCCCATATGGCTCTAATATCCGTAATTCTTCCGCCAGTGCCATAGTCAGATCCGCACAGGTCAGTTCACAGTCGGCGGAAAGGGTCGGCGTCATGTCTGCCCCGCTCAGGTGTGTGCGTGCGTAAGCATTGATCTCCTCCCGGAACGCCGGCAGTTCCCCACGCGTCAAACTCAGTCCCGCGGCAAGTTCATGCCCGCCGAATTTCACAAGATGTGCTTCACAGGAAGCAAGCGCCTCTACCAAATTCAGCCCTTTGATGCTGCGCCCCGATCCCTTTCCGATGTCCGCATCGGTGTGTACCTCTGGGTCACACCCTTCAAACGAAATCAGGATCGATGGCAACCCGTAACGCTCGGTAATACGCGAAGCAACAATGCCGATGACACCGTGATGCCAGTGATCCGCCGCCAGCACAATCACCGGGTTCCGGTCGGAATCCGGCATTTCCTCCATCTGGCGATACGCTTCTTCGGCAATGCGGTTTTCTTCCTCCTGCCGTTCGCGGTTTGCCCGGCAGAGTTCCTCCGCAATCTGCGCCGCGGTTTCCGGGTTCTCGGCAAGAAACAACTCTACCGCGCGGGACGCGCTGCGGATTCTGCCCGCTGCGTTGATACGCGGCGCAATGGTGTAACCGATATACCCCGACGTAATCTTTACCGGGCGTTTTCCTTTTTTGGAATCCTGCCGCGCCGCGGCAGCATCCATCAGGGCACACAGCCCCGGGCGGCGGCTGTTTTCCATCTGCTGCAAACCAAAACTGACGATCAGTTTGTTTTCGTCCCGAATGGGCATCACATCGGCAATTGTACCGATGGCAACCAGATCGGCGTAGTTTTCGCAAATCCGCCGCACGCAAAGGGATCGGCGGTCGCCGGTTTCGCTTTCTTCATAAGCGCACAGGAGTTTGAACACCACCCCCACGCCCGCCAGTTCTTTGAACGGATAGGGGCAATCGGGACGGTGGGGGTTCAGAACGGCGTCTGCCGCCGGTAATTCGGGGCGACACTCGTGGTGATCGGTCACCACCACATCCACCCCGAGGGAGCGGGCATAGGCAACCTCTTCGATGGCGGTAATGCCGGTATCCACCGTTACAATCAGCCGGGTACCCGCCTGCGCCAGCGTATCGATAGCAGAACACGACACCCCATAGCCTTCCCCCGCACGATTCGGAATATAATAATCCACCTCCGCGCCCCGGTATTTCAGGTAAAGATACAGGGTACAGACGGCAGTTACGCCATCCACATCATAATCCCCGTAGACTGTGATTTTTTCCCGCAGGCGGATGGCACGGCGGATCCGATTCACCGCCGCCTCCATATCCTTCATGGCAAAGGGATTGTGGAGCAGTTCGCTTTCCATGCAGATAAAGGCGCGCGCCGCCTCCGGTTCCCGATACCCGCGGCAGACCAGAAGACGTCCTAGCACCGGGCTGACGCCAAGGGCGCGGGAAATCTCCGCTGCGGCAGAAAGTGCCACGGTATCCCCCGGTTCTTCCGCAAGAAGCCATCGTTTCTCCCTTTCTGCTTCATGTGTTTTCATCATAGTTTGATCCTATCAAGGCAAACGCCTTTTCTCTGTTCTTTCGACTTTTTTCGCCGGTAGGGGAAAATGCCCCGCCGACCACACTTTGTCCGGCACCCGTGCAAGGCGGCGCTTCACTGCGCGCGTCCGCCGCCCTGACGGCGATACCGCGCCATCAAAGCCTGCGCAGTATGAATCCCGTCCAGTGCTGCGCTGGTAATGCCGCCGGCGTAGCCCGCTCCCTCCCCCGCAGGGTAAAGATTGTTTACATCGGGAGAGGTACGCGCCTCTCCGCGCAAAACCCGCACGGGGGCGGAGGTACGGGTCTCGGGTCCGGTCAGCATCACATCCGGTGCGCTGAAACCGGGAATCCGTCGTTCAAAAAGCGGCAGGGCATACCGCAGCGAGGCGGTAACAAACGCGGGCAGATAACGGTCGGGGGATACCATTCGCACCTCTCCACCCCGGTAAGAAGGCAGAATCCGCCCGGGCGCACCGCCTTCCTTTCCCGAAAGGAAGTCATCCATCCGGCAGGCGGGCGCCGCATAAGTACTTCCCCCGGCGACAAATGCCGCACGTTCGATCCGCTCCTGAAATGCGATTGCCCCGAGTGGTGTCGCACCGTAATCCTCACACCCCACCGAAACGGCAATCGCCGCGTTGGCATTCCGCCCGTCCCGCGCGTGCACGCTCATTCCGTTCAAAACCACTGTTTCCGGCTCGCTGGCGGCGGCAACCACCTGACCGCCCGGACACATACAAAAACTGTAAACGCCGCGCCCGCCGGTACGGTCGGAAAGGGCGTATTCCGCATGCCCGAGCGCGGGATGCCCCGCAAATTTGCCGTACAGAGCGCGGTCGATCTCTTCCTGCAAATGTTCTACCCGCACGCCGACCGAAAATGGTTTCGGCTCGACCGAAAGCCCGCGTTGCAACAACATACGGTAAGTATCACGCGCACTGTGCCCGGTGGCAAGAATCACCGCCCCGCAGGGGAGATGCTCGCCCCCCTGCAAAACCACTTCCCGCACCTCACCCCCGCGCACAACAAGGTCGTTCACACAGGCGTGGTAACGGACTTCCCCGCCCTTTTCGCAAACGGCGGCAAGCATGCGGGAAACCACCGTGCGCAGGTAATCGGTACCGATGTGCGGCTTTGCCTGCACACAGATCTCCTCCGGTGCACCGAACTCCGCAAAGCGCGAAAGAACATAACGGCAGAGCGGATCGTTCACGCGGGTGACCAGTTTTCCGTCCGAAAACGTGCCTGCCCCACCGGCACCGAACTGAATATTGGTAGCGGCATCCAGAATCCCGTCCCGGTAAAACCGATCCGCACACGCCACCCGTTCCGAAACGTCACCGCCACGCTCCAGTACCAGTGGCGCGTAACCGTGCTCGGCAAGCAGCAGTGCGGCAAACATCCCGGCAGGACCCGTTCCTACCACGACCGGACGGGCAGAAAGCGGTGCATCACCGAAGACAAAACGGGGTGCAGCCTCCGAAAGCAAAGAAAAGCCGGCGCGCCCGAGTCGCTCGGCATCCCGAACAGAAAAAACGCCGCTGACAGCAACCGAATACACAAAGCGGATATGTTCACGCTTTCGTGCATCCACTGAGCGGCGATAAATCCGGCACACCGAAGCGGCGGGAAGTTGCATGCCAAAGCGCCGCAGAAGGTGCCTTACCGCAACAAACGCTTCCTCCCCCGGCGCGGAAAGAGGAAGCGTTACCGCGGGCGAGAGATAGGTCAGTTGTTCCATCTCACACCTTCGCGCGAAGGCGCACGGAAACGAATGTCTCCCCCGCCGTCATGCCGTCCGGCAGAGAGAAATGCACCGGCAGGCGATATTCTTTTTCCGCCTCAAGCTGCCCTTCGGCAGATAATTCATCCAGATTCACAACGGCAATCACATCTTCCGCGCTGTGGGTTGCCAGTTGCTCTTTGGTACCGAACACACGCACGTCCAGCGTCGTTTCCGAAAGAACGGCGGTCATGGTGAGCGTCTCCCCGCCGGAAAGCTGCACATCGACCCCCCGATAAGTCGTATCATAAGTCGGTGCGGCAACCCGCATGACATACAGCCAAAATACGACCGCAAGCAATACCGCCACAATCTTGGCGGCAATATGATGGGGGCGGCGAAAAACAGTTTCTTTCAGTTTCACAACATCCTACCTCCTCACTTGCGGATGCAAAGTTCCGTCAGCGTCTGCTTCAGCGTCTGATAGTTCTGATTCCGTTTCAGTTCCCCGTCAAACGCGATGGAAATGGTACCGGTCTCCTCAGACACCACGATAATGAGCGCATCGCTGATCTCACTCATCCCGAGCGCGGCGCGGTGGCGTGTGCCGAGATCCTGATTGATCACGCGCTCAGTCAGCGGCAAAAAGCAACTGGCGGCGCAAATACGACCGTTCCGAATAATCATGGCACCGTCGTGCAACGGCGCTTTATTATAGAAAATATTCCGGATCAAGTAGGCAGACACCTTGGCATCCACCTCCACCCCCGAGCGGATGATATCGCCCAGTTTGGTCGAACGCTCCATCACAATCAGGGCGCCGGTTTTGGTACGGGACATATCCGAAACCGCCTCGCAAAGCGCCTCTACCATTTCGGTACGGTTGGCAAGAGAACGCTGTTCCCCGATCCCCTTGAAACCGCGCAGCGGTTCTTCGCCCATTTTTTCCAGCGCGCCGCGCAACTCCGGTTGGAAGAGGATAATCAGGGCAATGATGCCGACCTGGAAAATGTTGCCGAGTAGATAATGAATGGCGTTGAAGTGTACCAGTTCACTGACCGCCATGACCAGTGCAATAATCAGAATGCCGAGCGAAAGTTTGCCGGCGCGCCGCTCGCTGATAAAACGATACCCATAATAAAACAGAACGGCAAGCAGCAGAATGTCAATAATATCGGAAACACGGATCATGGTGAACTGGATCCGCAGGAAGGTGAGCAACTCCTCAAAACTTGCAAAAGTATTCATCATTCATCACCGTTATTTATAAATTCCGGCTTCCCGGGCGAGGAAGAACCGCAGAAAAAGCAATTTACTTATATGGGTTTAGTATAACATATCTCTCGCGTATTTGCAATCGTTTCCGAAATAAAAACATGAAAAAAGTTCATGTTTTTTTCGTTTTCGGCACCTCTTCCCCCACCGGGGCGTTTTTTTCACCGTGCGGGGCGCCAAAATCATTCCCGATGGCGGCAAGAGAAGCAATGGAATTCCTGCCGTAGCGGTCACGGATATCATCCACCGTTCCCTCAATCTTCTCTTCCCTCTCCCGCCGGGCAATGGCACCGACGTCAAACAAATCAAACTGTGCGCTGCTGCTGCCACTTTCGGCAAAATTCGTCACACTCACCGTCAGGGCGCGAATCGGTCTGCCGATGTTCCACTCCCTTTCCACGACGCGGAACGCCGCGTTTGCCAGTTCCCGCCCGAGTGCGGTGGGCGGATCGACCGGCGCCTGATGCGTCACGCTCTGTAAAAGCGTGTCCTTCACCGTTACCGCAACTGTGCGCGCCACTTTACCGATGCTCCGCAGGCGGGCGGCAATTTCCTCACACAAAACCGAAAGCCCGACCGTAATTTCCTCCGCCGTTTCCAGATCCCGTCGAAACGTCATACCATTGCTGATACTTTTCTGTGCCGCGCGGTCTTTGTGGGAAATCACGGGGGACGTATCCTCCCCGCGGGCAAAGCGCAGAATCTGTTCCCCGACATGCCCGAACCGGGAGGTAAGAAATGAAGGGGTGGCGCTTGCCAGTTCACCGATGGTGTGAATGCCCGCGTCGTGTAGCCCCTCGGTAGTGCGGGGGCCGATATACATCATAGCATCCACCGGCAACGGATATACGATTTTTTGATAGTTCTGCCGTGTAATCACCGTTACGGCGTTTGGCTTTTTATAATCGCTGCCGATCTTTGCCGTCATTTTATTGAACGAAACACCAACGGAAATCGTCAGCCCGATCTCCCGTTTCACCGTCTGTCGCAGCGCCTCCGCAATGGAAAGACCGTCCCCGAAAAGCGGGGAGGCATGGGTAACATCCAACCAGGATTCATCAATGGAAAAAGGCTCCACAAGTTCGGTATAGTGCGCATAAATGCAGTTGATTCGATGCGAAAATTCTACATAGGCATCGTAATGCGGCGGGGTGATCACAAGGTCTTTGCATTTTTTTCGGGCGGACCAAACGGTTTCCGCCGTCTCGATGCCGTATTTTTTCGCCTTTTCATTCTTTGCCAGCACAATGCCATGCCGGTCTTCCACGCTACCGCAGACCGCCATGGGAACTTCTGCGAACGCGGGGTTCAGGACGGTTTCTACCGAGGCAAAAAAACTGTTGCAATCACAATGCAAAATGACGCGCTCCTCTTCCGCCGCGCACGACCGATCCCCCACGGAAACCACCCCCTTTTTTGTTTCAGTATAGCACAGGAACCCGAAAAATACAAGACAAAGCGAACGCAAAAAAGGGGCTGCCTGACAGCCCCTTTCGAAACGATCATTTGCGTACGTAAAGCAGACGGAAATCAAACCCGCAAAACGGCAGGCTTGCCGTTTTTCCGTCACCGAGCGATTCCCCACTCTCCGCATCGGTCATGCCGGCATAACGGCACGTCACCACAGCGGTATCGGCAGCATCCCGCTCACAACAGGCACAGACTGCCAGAATGTCCGTATCGCTTTCGTAATAACTGATGCGGACATAGGGCGCTCCCGTAACCGAGAAGGGTGATTCCCCACTCTCCCAGTACGGGTGGAACACCGCACGGCGCAGATCAAAGCGATCAAACACTTCCCACACGCGGGACATCAGTGCAAGTGGCTCTCCGATATCCACCGGTTTGGGGAAAGAACCGTGCAAAAGGGCAAGGGATGCCGCCTGCCGGAAACACCATGCCGGCGGGTTGGAATAACAAAGTGAATAGACGGGAACCCCTGTGTTGCGCCCGGTGAACTGCGACTGAAGAAGCGCCGCCGGCACTTCGCAAAGTTCTCCTTTCAGCAGTTTGGACTGAAACGTTTCTCCCTCCCAAAGCGAAGAACAGTATGCCATGGCGGCAATGTTGACAGCGCCGCAGGCGTGCACATTCAGAATCAGATCCCTCTCTTCGCAATACGCCGAAAGCTGCTGCATCAAATCCCGGATATCCCAGACGGGATAGGTTCCGTGCAGCACGCCGTCACGGCGGAAGCCGCAGCCGTGCGCCTCGTTTTTGCAGATCTCGGGCGGAACGGTGCTGTCCAGATAAAAGCCGTCAAAACCGTATTCGCGCTGTAGGGCGGTAATTCCCTCAAAAAACACATCCTTCCACGCGCTGTGCAGACATACGGGAATCGCGCGCTGCCAGGGGTAACGGTACCAATGGAACCCGCAGTTCGCATCCTCCGTGCGGCGCAGAACCTGCTTGCCGAGTTGCGGGTACAGGGGAGAAAGCACGCTGATCTCGTACCCGAAGTACGGTACGACACGGATGCCCCTTTTGTGACATTCCCGCACAAAGAAACGAAGGCGGTTGCTGCTTTCTTCCGAAAGTACGGGGCTGTTTTGAAAATCATTCCACTTTTCGTGCAGGTACAGCACCTTGACCCCCAACCTGGCAAGGCGATCCAGTCCGATCTCTTTCTCTCCCTCGCAGACGGGGTGGGAAAGATAATCTTCATAGTTGCCGGGCGTTTTTTTGAAGCAGTCCATGTGCAGATTCCGCTCGTACGCCCTACCGGCGTCCCACGCACGGACAGGCAATGCCTGCATCCCGAAATGCAGCGTCAGGGGATAACTGTGCGGCATAAGGTTATCCCGCCCCTCGGGAATGGTAAAGCACGCCGGTTTGTGGTCGGCAAAATGAATCCGCATCAGCACCGTATCGCCCTGCGGCAGAATCTCCGTCACACGGTCGATGTTTTCATTTTCAAAATCGCGGTCACTGTCGCAGAAAAAGCCGAACCCGCAATCATCCGACAGCAGCAGTACCTGTTCTTTGAATCCGGCATATACCTCCTGTAACGGCAGGCGGTCCGAGCCGCGGAGCGGGTCAAACCCGACCGTCTCTCCGTCCCGCACGTAATGACCGAGCGGGTACATATGAAAATACGAAAGGCAGGCGGCGGAAAGCGGAATTTCCAGCATCAGTCCGCGCACATCGAACCTCTCGCCCTTTTCCCCGTCCAGCCCAAAGCACTGCGCCACGCTCAGACCGCGCGGCATGACCGAAAGGTAGGTTTCCATGCAGCCGTCCTCCGCCACATGAACCGTGGTATTCACGACAACCGATGCGCTTTCCGTGCAGGAAGAAAACGTCACCCCGCCGCGTTTTTCATCCTCTTCCCGCAAGCGGAACCGTCGGGTTCCCCCGAAAACCGCAAGTTCCTCCCCGTTTTGGCAGCAAAGGCGCACCGGGGCTGTCAGGAGCGAGTGCCCCGCAGCCTCGACCTCCGAAAGAAAGGGGGAACGTTCGTCAAATGTGTAAGTACGGCAAGGCACCGTCACCCGATAGGTATTTTCTCTTCTTTCCGTTTTCATGATGACTTCCTTTCTCAGTGCATACGAAAATCCAGTTGCGGCGGCAGCGGATGCGCGGCGAAGATTTCTTCATCCGTTACATCCCGCCCTTCTTCTGTACGGTAAATGCCGCGCCAAAGCGAAAGATAGATGCGGGAGATGGCATATTCACCCTCGCGGATATCGGGAACCGTCAGGGCGGGATTGATATAATCCAGTGCCTTTCGGTATTCGCCGCACGCCACAAGTGCCTGCCCCATATACATCTGCAATCTGCCGTTTTCCCGCAGTGCCGGCTGCCATGCGGGGTACACCGCTACCAGTTCGGCCGGTTTTTCTGCCCGCAAGCAGACCTCGGCAAACAGGCGTGCCGTACTGAACGTCATTTTTTCGGGTTCGGGCAGTCGTTGCAACACGGCGAGAGCCCGGTCATGCGCCCTGCGATACTGCGACAGGAACGCCGCGTAGGCAGCGAGGTTGTATTCTTCCTCCTCGCAGGCAAGAGACTGCAAAAGAAGTTCTTCAGCCCGGTCGGCATCCCCGGTAGCAAACGCAAGAACTGCTGCCAGGTAAAAGTCGCGCGCGTCTTTCTCCTGCTTTCCCAAAATCAAAGGAAGGAACGCCGGGTCATTTTCATAGGCGGTTTCCGCGGTCGCAACGGCAGGTCTGCCGGCAAGCAGGTCGCGGTAATACGCTTCTTTGGCACCGATGCTGTCCTCCGGGAAAGTACAAAGTGTGCTCAGCCTTCCGTGCAGCCGTTCGGCAAGTGCTCCGCGCCCCGCACCGTACACCTGCGGGGGGTCACACGTTACTTCCGCAAAGTCCTCCTGCGGCACCAGCGGATGCGCCAGTGCGCCGACGGCGCGTACCAATTCCGCCCGCGCAGGGAGCGGCACGGACAGACGCACAGGGGTATAAACTTCCGACCACGCAATCCGCTCTCCTGCGGCAATCCAAAAATGCTCAAACTGCGTTTTGGCAAGCCCCGCCTGCACCTCATAGTAATCGTCCGTGCCGCGGTCGTCCGTCAGCCATGCGTTCCAGTGCCGTCCGCCGGTCTGCGTTCCCCAAAAGAATGCCTTACGCCCGACAAGACGGGGCGAGGAAACATGCAAAAATCCGTCCCCCCTATCCGCCTCCAACGCGGCAAGCCATTTATCGGCAGCATCGGGTATGTCATAAAAATAATCTACCGCGCCATCGGCAGCCAGGGGACGAATGCCATCCTCTCCACCTTCACGCGGAAAGGGGCGACGGGAAAGTTGATAGCCACCCTCACGATAAGACGTCACATAGGTTTCATCGGTCGGTACCACAACAAGAGAGGCAGTCGTTTGCGGCACGGCGATATTCGACCACCAATACATCCGCGACGGGGCATCCCCCACATTTTCTGCAACCATATGGGCAAGCAGACGGTCATCGTCCAGGGTAAAATACATGGCGTACACCAGATGTCGAATCGGTTCGTATTCCCACATTTTCAGATAAGTGCGCCCATCCTTGCCAGTTGCCTGCGCAGCGAACAGAGGGCGGTTGGTCAGGGGCGAGTGGCCTTTGATCCCGATATTCCATTCCGCACCGCCGGCAAACCAGGCGTTGCAAAGTGCCAGGTTCCCATACCGAATAGCGGAATTGCGATACAGAATATCCCGCCCGTTCCGCTTATCGTACAACGCATACAAACGTCCGCCAAGCGCTGGCAAAAACGTGGCGCAGAGCGCGTCGTTCTCCAGAATGGCAGCGAAAAAGCGTTCGTTTCGTACCGTGCGGGTATATTGATCCTGCATTTTGTAGGGCAGAACACCGGCATGCATTCCCGAGCCGACCTTCGTCGCCTCTTCCGCGTCCACCGAGGGGTCACAAGTAAAAAACGGCAATGCGTCTCTGCCGGAAAAATCGGGCAGTTCGCTGTCCTTTCCCCGCTCTGCCGCAGGAATTTCCAAAAATTCAAACCGTAACATTCTATACTCCTCCTTTTTCCCCAGTATATCCCTTCCTTGGTTTTCCGGCAATGGATGATACAACGCTTTTTTGTACAATACGCTTGACATTAAAAAAGAAAATATTATAATAAAAATAAGGAGGAGAAAAATGAAATTTGATATTTCCGATATTTATACTGTAGTTTTGAAAAACGAAACAGACCCGTTCCGCTATCACTGCCCCGCCAGACAGTGGGATGGTTTTGTATTATTCACAAGCGGGAACGGTGATTTTATGCAGGAAGAATCTGTCTACCCTTTACAGAGCGGAAGCCTTGTCCTGCTACGCCGCGGGGATTGCTACCGTTTCTCCTTCTCCGCTCCCTGCTCCTATATCACAGCCGCACTGGATCTGGTGAGCTGTTCCGAAATGGATCGGCTGCCGACTGTCGTTTCCTCCGGCGGAGAAAACATCCACCACATTCTGCGCGCGGCATCCTGCTGGGCAAGGCACGCCGGTGACAGTTTTATGCGAGCAAAAGTTTCTCTTCTTTCGCTTTATACCAACCTGATGGCAGAAAGCGGTGCCGAAAGCGGTCAAAAAGAGCATCCCGCCGTCCGGGAAGCGCGGAATTATCTGCATGAAAATTACACCCGGCATTTCAGCACCGCAAAAATTGCCGATCGGTGTCACATCAGCCCTTCCGAACTCCGCCTCCTTTTTGCCCGCGCTACCGGCACAACAATGACTGCATATCGGGACGATCTGCGTATGCAACAGGCAAAGGAACTGCTCTGTTATTCCGACTTCACCATGAAGGAAATTGCCGATATGCTCGGATATTGCGACGTCTATCATTTTTCAAAGGTTTTTCGCCGTCTCTGCGGCACCAGCCCCGGCGCTTACACAAAGCGGGCAAAAAAGTAAGAGACGCGGCTAGCCGCGCCTCTTGCTGTAGATCTCAAAACAAAGCGTTTGCGCTGTGTAGGAAGCTATCAGTTTTACCCCACGGCGTGTCCGCTATATAACTCCTTAGCCGATTCGGCAGCGCTGATAAAATAGTTTTCCTCCGCTTTTCGCGGGCGGTTGTTTTTCTGCTCAGTCGCGCTCAGTTGTCCGAGTTTTCATTGAACTTTGCGTACACGT
>CAKSLR010000025.1 GCA_934467435.1 uncultured Eubacteriales bacterium
CGGATGATCCTGGGATCCGTTACCGTAACGGGGCCTCCGGCGGCAATTTGCTTTTTAAACAGGGGAATGACGCTGCCGTTTGAGCCAAGGACGTTGCCAAAGCGGACCGAGACGTATTCCGTTTTGGAGCAGCGGTCGATCATCTGAATGACCATCTCGCAGATTCGCTTTGTCGCGCCCATGACGTTGGTGGGATTGACCGCTTTGTCTGAGGAGATCAGCAGAAAGCGCTCCACGTGATACAGATCCGCCAGCTCCGCCACATTCTTTGTGCCGAATACATTGTTTTTCACCGCTTCGCATGGGCTGTCTTCCATAAGCGGCACGTGCTTGTGTGCTGCGGCATGGTACACCAGCTGCGGCCGGTAGGTGCGGAACACATCCTCCATCTTTCCCTTATCGCGCACGCTGGCAATCAGGGCAAGCAGCGGCAAATCGGGCAATGTACGGCGCAACTCCTGTTCGATCTCATAGGCGTTGTTTTCGTAAATATCAAGAATAATCAGCAAGCGGGGGTGATGGTGCGCAATCTGCCGGCACAACTCACTGCCGATGGACCCGCCGCCGCCGGTCACCAAAACCACCTGGTTTTCGATATACCCCATAATTTCATCGAGATTGACGCGGATCTGCTCTCTGCCGAGCAAATCCCCGATCTCAACATCCCGCAGGGCGCCGATGCTCACTTCCTCGTTGACCAACTGATAAACCCCCGGCAGGGTGCGGGTATGCAGTCCGCTTGCCTGACAGACCTCCAGAATTTCCTTCAGGCGCCGCCGCGGCGCTGACGGAATGGCAACAAAAATCTCCTCCGCACCGAAGCGGGCAACCGCCGCGGGAAGATCGGTGATTTTTCCGAATACGGGAACGCCCTCCACCGTCAGTCCGATTTTCTTCGGGTCATCATCCAAAAGACATACGGGCACGCAGGTCAGGTAGTGCGAAGAAAACATCTCCCGCAGGATCATCTGCCCCGCATCCCCCGCACCGATCACGATGACACGTTTTCCGCGATTGACGCGGTGATACTTATGGTTGCGAAGCGCACGGACAAAACGGCGGGAAAACCGCACAAGGAGTACCGCCGCCCCAAAGAAAAGAATCTGGCAAAGGGCATACCGCAGCGAAACACCGAACCAAAGGCATGCGCCGAAGCTGACCACGGCGCAACAGGTAATGGCGGCAGCAATCCGCAGACACTCCATCACCCCCGCATACCGCCAGGTAGAACCGTAAAGGTGGAAAACAACAAAAAAAATGACCATGGCAATCAGCCCGATGGCAAACGCCGGTACGTTGGGGTCCGGCAAGAGGAACGAAAACGTCCCCGTGGTAATATAAAAAGAAAACAGCGCCGCGATATAAAACGCCACGATATCACACAAAAAGAGCAGACAAACTTTGACTTTCCGATTCACGGTCATCCATCCTTTCACCGCACAGCGAGCGGTGCAAAAAAAGTGAGTCCCGACGAATGGGAGACTCGATCCCCTTTAGTATATCACATCTTTCGCCACCCGTCAAGGTTCTTTGCAAAGATCCGGAAAAAGCGACAGGCGGCGTCCTCCTGCATCCGCAAAAAAAGCCCCGCCTGCATCGGCGGGGCGGGGTTATTCGGCATCTTCTTTGGCGGCGGCTTCCTTTGCCGCTGCGGCGGCGTCGCACAACGCTGCGCAGAAATCATCGTCTGCCTCCAGGCGGAGTTGCATGACCTCCCCTGCCACACGGGCGCGGACAAGGACCGTCTCGGCGCCGCACATCGTTGCCCGGTACGTGTAACAGGCACGCGACGATACGCCGGCTGCGGCAAACGGCTGCACCGAAAGAAAACCGCGCAGCGGAACACGTGCAATCAGGCTGGCACGGTGCCCCTGTACCTGTTCCACCAGCAGCGATGCTTTGGCTTTTTCCTCCGGGTTGGTCAGAATATATACATACTTCACCCACGAATACCGGTAAAAAACATACAGCGCCGCCACCAGAAACAGCAACGCCACGGTCTGCACAACGCCGCGGTAGGACGGGAGCCGCAGGGAAAGGAGAAGCAACACCACCGCCGGCAAAAGTAGCCCCGCACCGAGCATCTGTGCCGAGCGATTCTTCGCCCGCGGGGAAAAACGAATCTCTTCCGTCATGAAAACACCTCCGAAAGCGAAAAAAACGTGTCGTATGGTTCCAGTTCCTTTTCATACAGCGGAATCATGGCATACGCCTCTTTTTCATAATCCACCGCGTCATGGTAATAAATCTCCACCCGCAGCCAGCCCGGTTCGGCGGAAAAAGACACGTCGGAAAAAACGACCTTCATGTACTGATACATAAAATGCCCTTCCGCTGCCACACAGGTACCGCGGGCACGGTTCCCGTATTCATCCACCAAGGTGATATCAAAGAGGGCGGGGTCGGCGGTCAGCGAATCGGCGGGCAACGAAAAATCGCGCTCCATCTCCCGCAGCGTACTGTTATTGTAGCGCAGCGCAATCTGCAGTTCCTTCGCCTCGGGGGAATAATACTGATACGCCGCCATGAAATGAGCAAACTTGGCATTATCATAGGAAATGCGCAGATCCTGCCGCCGCACCTGCAGCGCGGGATCCTCTTCCCATGCCTGCCGCAATGCCTCTGTCGGGTAGAGCGATTTCATGACGCTGGGGTAGTATTCCGCCACAATGATACGGACAAGCAAAAAACCGATGATGCCGAAAATGACGGCAAGACAAGCAAATTTTAAAGTGCGTTTGATATATTTCATCCGTTGTTCCCCACCCTTCTCTTCTTATTTATTATACCTGAGGGCGGCGGCTTTGTCAATTCCCGCACGCCAAACTTTTTTAACCTTTCCGTGAATTTATTTTGCAAAGTCCTTGACAAGACAAAAAGAATTGTGTATAATATCTTGTAGTCTTTTGGCAGTGCACCGTTATACTCGCAGATAGGGAGGGTTTGTACATGAAACTGGACTTGCGCCCCCTGCTCGCGGAAGATATCCGGCTGCTTTCCGTGGATTTTCTGCTTGACCCGCCGAAGGGGGAAGAGGACCCGACAAGCGCCCTGTACGGTGTGCATTTCCCGCATCCGCTTCACGTATGCGGGGAGATTACCAACACCGCGGGATATATGCGGATGGCGCTTTCGGCGTCGATTCCCTATACCGCCGCCTGTGCCCGTTGTCTGGATCCGATCGACGGTACATTCTCCTTCCGTTTGGAAAAAACGGTAGCACCGGCGAACCTTATGACGGATGTACGGGAAGAGGATGTGGACGATTATGTGGTGGTGGTAGACGGTTTTTTGGATGTGGACGAGCAACTCCTTGAGATGATGGAGATGGAGTTCCCCTCCAAACTGCTTTGCCGTGAAGACTGTGCCGGGCTTTGCCCGCGCTGTGGGCAGAACCGGAACCACGGGCGCTGCGCGTGCCCCGAAAAAGAGCCGGACCCACGCCTTGCCCCGCTCGCGAACCTGTTAGAAAGATATCAGGACGACTGAGAGGCACTTTTTCCGTTTATTCTGAAAAATCAGCATATTATCAAGCGCACCCCATGCGCAGCAAGAATCAGGAGGTGTATCCAACATGGCAGTACCGAAGAGAAAAACATCCAAGTCGCGCAGAGATAAAAGACGCTCCAGCACTTGGAAGCTCGAGAACCCCACGATGGCAAAATGCCCGAAGTGCGGGGAGATGAATCTCGCTTACCGCGTTTGCAAGAACTGCGGTTCTTATAAGGGTGAGACGATCATCGCCAAAGCAGAAAATTGATTCTTTCTGCGCTCGGTGAAAAAGCGTGGGCGGAACCGAAAGGTTCCGCCCGCGCTTTTTCTACACAATCTCTTCTTCGGGGTACATCGTGGGAGGATTCCCGGAACTTCCTTCCGCCAATCGCACACATCCCTGTCCTGCCGCAAAACTGCCGATGCAGGCAGCCCCGTGCGCCGCTACGCCAAAAGAAAAAATCGGCGCGTCTTCCGTCAAAGTGCCGCCGGAAAGGAGTGAATACGTTGTGCCCGCCTGCATCCGATCCGAGCAGAGGATCAGTTTTCGGTACGCATACGGCGGTTGCACGGTAAAGACGGCGTCCTTCGCACTGCGGAGCCCGATGAGAGCGCCCGCCTCCCGCCGCCGAGCGAACGTAATCTCCACCGCCGGCAAGTTTCCCGTGCAAGGGAACGAAAAGGAGGAACGCCCGCTGAAAATAACGGTACCGCCGGAAACGGAAAACGCCCCGGTTACTTTGGAAGGGTCACCGCCGGAAATTTCGGGGCCCGCGAAAAACGCAACCCCGCCAGTCATCGCCGCATCACCATCCACCCGCAGGGCATCCCCTGCCGCGTTGGCAATCAGGATGCCGCCTGACAGCAAAAATCCCGCGGGGGGCGCCGACGGCGTTTCCGTATCTTTCGGGTAAAGAGAAAAACCGGAATCGGTACTCTCCATCCGCACCTGCGCACGGACGCCGTTCTTTTTTGCAGTAAGCCGGGTCGTTCCGCCCGAGACGGTCAGATTCTCTGCCGCCAGTCCGTTCTGGCAGGTATGCACCGTTACGTCACCGTCCGCGACCAAAAGATCTTTTGCCTGCACGGCTTCCTCGCCTGAGCGAAGGGTAAAACTGCCGCCCGTCAGGGCAAGTTTTCCGTCACTGTGCAGGGCGTCATCCGCCGCGTCCACATCATACGCGCCGCCACTGATGACCAGTTCCGCCCGTGCTTTGATTCCCTTGCGGCTCTCGTATCCGCGCTCGCCGGAGGAACCGCCGCCGCAACGGATGGTATAATCACCGCCCGTAAGCAGCGCACACCACGAGGCGCTGATTCCGTCCGTTCCGCTTTGCAGGTAATAACTGCCGCTTGCCAGGTACACGTAACCGCGCCCTTCGCGCAGGCTGTTGCTCTTCAGCGCATCCCGCCCGCAAATGGCACGCACCACTGCGTTTTGCGCCAGCAGCGCGTCGTGCCCTACAATCCCGTCCTCCTGTGAAAAAAGAGACAGCGAAAGATCGGAAAGAATCACCCGATCCCGGCTGTAAATCCCGTCCCGATAGTTCCCGTGGACAGTCAGTTCTCCCGTTCCGCAAAAAACGAGGTCTTCTTCCGAGCAAATTGCCGCCGCAGGCTCCGCGATGTCTGCCGACGGGCGTGTAGCACCGTCAGAGAGCGTGTTCTGCGTTCCCGTCTCCGCAATCAGGCGCACAATCGAAGCGCCGGGGCGCACGGTAATAGCGGCGGCATCCTCCCCGGCGGTCAAAGACATACCCGCAAGCACGAGATGCACTCTGCCGTCCGGCACGTCCACCACGATCTGCCCGCCGGTCATGTCTCCGCGGAACACATAGGTTCCCTTGTCGGTAATGGTCAACGTGCGGCGATCTTCGGAAAGCTTCGCACCGGGGTGCGGAAATTCAAAATGGTCACCCGCCAGCGTCACATACCGCGCTTTCGGATATGACCAGGTCGCGCGGACATCCCGCGCGGGGATTGCGGTATCCGCAAGCGTCAGACTGCTTTCCCCCGCAGCGGACGGCGACGGCTCTGTGGCGGCGCCTGCAAACAGATGCGCCACGCCGCCGGGAACCAGAACCAACGCAAGCGCCGCAAGACAGGCGACCGCTGCCGTTCCTATCCATTTGTTTTTCACGTGTTTTCCCCTTTCCCGTTGATCGGGCAAAGACAAGGATTACAGTTCATCTTTCTTCGGCAGGATGCCGGCGCAGGTGATCGGCAGATTGCCGTTCCGCTCCCGCAATGCGTCCATCATCGCCTTCTCTTCCCGGCGGGATTTGAGGGTGACGGTATAACGCAACTCATACAGGCTGCCCATGTTGGTTGTACGCACCATCTCCAGATGATACTTACGGGTATATTTTTTCAACACCTCATCCAGCGCATCCTGATAATTCAGCGATTCGGGAATCAGAATCTTCAGATTCCGATCCAGCCCCGCATCTTCTCCGAACGGGGTCAGCCCCAGCACCACCATGACCACGCCGAGCACGACCGTAATGACGGCGGCATAGATTACATACCCCATGCCGGTGGAAATCCCGATTGCCACCGCACAGAACACTGCTGAAATTTCCCGCGCCGTACCGGGTGCCGAACGGAAGCGCAACAGGGCAAACGCCCCGCCGATGGCAAGCGCCGCGCCGAAGTTCTGGTTCACGAACAGAATCACCGTCTGAATCACGGCGGGAATCAGAACCAAAGAAATCGCCATGCTTTTGGAATACGTACCGCTCCACATATACGCCAGCGAAAGAACAAGCCCCAGTATCACCGCAGCGCCGAGACAGATCAGTACCATAGAGGCGTCATATGCAATATTGGTAGGAAACAGGCTGTTGAATGACATAAAAATACTCCTTCCGGGGAACCGTTATCATAATTTTTTGCGTTGCCGCAACACGGAAAACAAAATGCCGCATACAAGGCACATCGCGCCCCACGCCAGCGCAAGGCAACGCAGACGCAAAGAAACATCGCCCTGCCGCACGCGGGAAAGCCGGGGTTCCTCCGCCGTGGGAGAATCCAGCCACTGCTCCTCTACCCGATAAACCGTGCGGTAAACCGGACCGCCGGAGAGAAATCTCCGCACGGAAAAACCGTTTTTGAACATAAAAACAAAACTCCTTTCCCAAAGGGGAATTAAGAACAAAGATATTATACAATATGCTGCATAAAAAAGCAAGTATATTTTTCGTTTTTGTGCAAATAATAAGTCAACAAAACAGGAAGGAGGAGGAACCGATGCGCCCGCCCATCCAAGGCTTTTTGTTTTTGCTTGTTTTTTGCATCTGTCTTGCCCTGATTCTGTGCCTTTTCTTCATTCCTGCCGCCGGCGGCGACAGCGAGGGGAAGCACATCTATCGCGCGGTGTTTCCCGGCAGCCACGATCACTCATTTTCCGCGGGCATGCTCTCGCTTTCCTCGGGCAGCGGAAGCGAAAATTCCTTCTTCACCCAAAGGGAATAAATCGGCATTCCCTGTGACGAGAAATTGGTTTCGTACTCGGTCATCACGTTATCCTTCGCCTCCGGTGCGGCATGCAGATTCTCGGTGATAAAATACGGGGCAAGACCGAGTGCGGCAAGTTCCTCCTGCGTAAAGGCAAAGAGCGCGGCGTTATCGGTTTTCAGGCGCAGTTCCCCGCCCATGCGCAACAGGCGGAAATAGATCCGCAAAAAGTCCCGGTGTGTGAGGCGCCGTTTGGCATACCCTTTTTTCGGCCAGGGGTCGCTGAAATTCAGATAAATGACCGAAAGCGAATCGGGGGCAAAATAAAGGGGCAGGTCTTTCGCGCTGCCGAGAAGGAAGCGCAGGTTATCGGGGCGTTCCGCCGCCTCCCGCTCCGCCCGTTCGGCCGCCAGCACCATAACATCGCTGACCCGTTCCATGGCATAAAAATTCCGTTCGGGGTACTTTGCCGCCATACCGCAGGCAAACCCGCCTTTTCCGCATCCCACTTCCAGGCACATTTCGCCCGCACGGTCAAAATCGGTCACAGAAGAGGTAATCGGCTCCGCCGGACAAGCGCACAGAAGATGGGAGCAGGCAGCGAGCCGCGCTGCCCCGTTTTTCTTTTTCCGCATTCTCATTTTACAAAAAACTCCTTTGTCTGGATTCCACTGTTCCCTATTCTAACACGTTCCGCGCAAAATGTCAAAATAATTCTACCGCAAGGTCAAAATGATTCTTGACAAACCTCTGCAAAAGGTATATACTCATCATGAAAAAGACCTAGATTTCTGGAGGTTACATCGTATGGCAAACCAAAAAAAGAACGGCGCCATCATCGGCTACGGTCATATGGGCGGATGGCACGTAAACCACTATCTGAAAAGTGACGTCGTGAACCTTGCCGGCATTTATGATATTGACCCTGCCAAAACCAAACTGGCACAGGAAAACGGCATTTACGCCTACCCGACCTTTGAGGCGGTACTTGCCGACCCGAAGGTGGATTTTGTCTTGATTGCCACACCGAACGAGTTGCACCGTCCGCTCGCCATTGCCGCACTGGAAGCCGGCAAACACGTGATTTCGGAAAAACCCGTAACCCTTTCTTCGACCGATCTGGAGGCAATGATTGCCGCCGCACACAAGGCGAACCGCCTTTTCTCGGTGCATCAGAACCGCCGTTGGGACTGCGACTATCTGATGATGAAAGAGGTATATGAGAGCGGCGATATGGGCGAGGTCACCTCGGTGGAATCCCGCTATCACGGCTCCCGCGGAATTCCCGGTGACTGGCGCGGGCACAAGGAACACGGCGGCGGCATGATTTATGACTGGGGCATTCACCTGATCGATCAGATGGTCGGCATCATTTATGACAGAGAGATCGAGCGGGTGTTCTGCCACTGCAACCACATCACCAACTTTGAGGTGGACGACGGGTTCAAGTTGGATCTGTATTACACCGGCGGGTTGGTTGCGCGCATTGAGGTCGGCACGTCCAACTTCATTGCCCTGCCCCGGTTCTATATGACCGGCACCAACGGCGGCGCGGAAGTAGATAACTGGCAGGATACCTGCCACGTGGTCTGCTGCAAGAACTGGGATGAAAAAGATGTCAAGCCGGTGATTACCCCCGGCGGACTGACGCGCACCATGACACCGCGGGATGAAAAAACCATTGCCGTGCACGAAATTCCCCGCCCCGAACCCGATGTACATGATTATTACCGCAATTTTGTCCGTGCGATGGACGGACTGGAAGAACAGTACGTCACGCACGCGCAGATGCTCTACGATATGCATATTATGGAGGCGGCATTTGCCTCCGACCGTACCGGAATGCCGGTGGAATTCCCCTACCGCAGGGAGTTCGGCAAATACGCCGTACCCGACTACCGCAAACAGTAAAAGCAACATCGGTGCAGCCATATGGCTGCACCGATGTTTTAATTTTCGGCAGATTCCTCCACCGCGGCAAGCGGCAGGGTAAAGAAGAAGCGGCTTCCCTCTCCCACGCGGCTCTCCACACCGTAATGGGCGCGGTGAAGTTCCAGAATCCCCCGCACAATGGAAAGACCAAGCCCGGATCCGACCACACTGCGGTTATGCAGTCGGTCAACTTTGTAATACCGCTGCCAAATGTCCTTCAGTTTATCCGGCGGAATTCCCTCTCCATGATCGATGACTTCAAGCAACACCTGCCCGTTTTCCGCACGCCGGCAGGAAACTGCAATCTCGCGCCGATCGATAGAATAATTCACAGCGTTGTTGATCAGGTTGTAAATCACCTGCAGGATGCGGGCACGGTCGGCATTCACAAAAAGATTCTCTTCACACGTTCCCACAAACGTATAGCCTTTGCCCGCCAGCATCTGCCTGTACCGCGTTACTGTGGCGGCAACGGTTTTGCCGAGATCAAACCGCTCAGGGTTCAGTTTTTCGCACCCGGCATTGTAACGGGAAAGTTGCATGAGATCGCTCACCAGGTCGGAGAGGCGCTTTGCCTCGTCAATGATGACCTGCACATTCTCCGGCTTGTTTTCCCCTTCAATATCCCGCATCACTTCCCCGTAGCCGATAATCATGGTAAGAGGCGTGCGCAGGTCGTGCGAAATATTGGCGATCAGTTCTTTTTGCAGCCGATCCACCTGAGAAAGTTCCCCTGCGGCATAATGCAGGGTGCTTGCCAACTCGCCGATTTCCCGATACCCGTCCACCGTCTCGGGAACGGCATCATAATGCCCGGCAGCAAGCGCCTTTGCCCCTTCGGTAACGTGGGCAATCGGTGCGGCAATGCGGCGCGACATCACGTATGCCAGCACCACGGCAGCCACAATCAGAACGACCGAAAGGATCAGAATCTCCACGCGCAACATGCTGGATGCCACGCCGACCGGTACGACTGCGGCATCCAGGTACGCCGCGTAATCGGCACCTCCGGCGGAAAACAGGCGGACATACACCAGTCGCCGCGATTCCACCGAAAGACCCGGGGCACGCACGCCGCCTTCATACGTTGTAAACACATATCGGTTGGAGTAGGTGCGGGTTGCGGTTCCGCCCGCCTTCCGCGCCGCTTCATACAGGCTGCGAAGTTCCTCGTTTTTCAGGCGTTGCAGCACCGAACCGGGCGCCCCGCCCGCATAAAGGAGGCGGGAGGAAAGCGCCCCCGACTCCACGCGAAACACGGCAATTCCGCTGTCATACCGAACCGAAAGCATCTCCACCCCACTCCCGGGGTCGTCCCCCGCCACGGCAGAAGCAACCTCTCCGGCTGCCGTATTCAGTTTCCCATACAAAAGCCCGGAATAAATACGGTCAAGGAACACCGCCTGAAGCAGCCAGATGACCAGCAGCACCACGCCGCAAAACAGCGCCAGGTAGCAGAACAGCGTCCAGCGGATGCCCCGTTTTTCAGGGGATTTTCCTTTATTCTTTTTCCAAAACATCATCAAAACGGTACCCTACTCCACGCAGAGTGACAATGTGCGCACTGTACGAACCGATGCTTTTCCGCAGCAGTTTGATGTGTGTATCCAGCGTCCGGTCGCCACCGTAAAAGTCATACCCCCACACATCGCAGATGAGTTTTTCCCGCGAGAGCGCGATATTCTTGTTTCTCATCATATAGAAGAGAAGGTCGTATTCTTTCGGCGACATCTCGACCCGTTTTCCGTCCACCGTAACCACGCGGGCGGTCACATCGGCGACCAGACCGCCGACCTGATAGACTTCTTTGGGCGGTGATGGCACTTCTTCCGGCGGGTGCGGCGCGGTCCGTTTCAGAATCGCTTCCACCCGCAGCATCAGTTCCCGCGGGGAAAACGGCTTAACGATATAATCGTCCGCCCCGAACTCAAAACCGTTGATCTTATCATACTCTTCCCCGCGCGCCGACAAAACCAGAATCGGCACGGAGGAAAAGCGGCGAATCTCCCGGCAGGCGGAAAAACCATCCAGTTCCGGCATCATGATGTCCATAATGACGGCATCCGGCTTCTCCGTCCGACAGAGGCGAACCGCCTCCATCCCGTTCTCCGCCTCGATCACCTCATGCCCGCTGTACGCGGCATACTTGGCAATCAGCATCCGAATCGGTGCTTCGTCGTCCACCACCAGCAGTTTTGCCATAAAGAAGTCCTCCTCCAAAAAACGGTCAGTCGCTCCCGCCGCTCACCGGGCGATATTCATGCACAGGAAGTTCAAGTTCCAGCGTCTGGCGGGTATAGCCGTAGCCGATCCGTGCATACCGCTCAATCTGCACCCGAATGGTATCCCCCGGCTTTTTCCCGGCGAGCACCGTGCGCAGATCCGACATGGACGAAATCACGTTTCCGTCTGCCGAATAGAGATAATCCCCGCTTTTGATGGTATTGCCGCCCGTGAGTTCATCATTGAAATCGTAAGAGAGAATCTCGAGCCCCGTCTGCGTATTGCTGGAAGTTTTGAAATACAGACCGAGGTACGGTCTGCCCGACACATATCCCTGCCGGTAAAGTTGAGAAACCACATCGCTTGCATCCGAAATCGGAATGGCAAATCCGATCCCCTCTACGGATTCCCCGCTGGATTTGGCGTTGACAATCCCAATCAGTTCGCCATGCATATTGAAAAGACCGCCGCCCGAGTTGCCGGGGTTGACCGAGGCATCAATCTGCAAAAGGGTCATCGGAACTCCTTCCACCGTTACTTTTCTGCCCTTGGCGCTGATAATGCCGCGGGAAACCGAACCGCCGAGTTGCCCGAGCGGGTTGCCGATGGCGGCAACCGTTTCCCCGAGGGCGAGGTAACCGTAATCTTCGGTCTTGTTCCAGGTAGCGAGGGTCGCAGCGGGAAGCCCGGTCGCATCAATCTTCAGAAGCGCGAGATCCGACCAACTATCGCTGCCATACACCTCTGCGGTATAAGTTTTCCCGTCCGAGAGGGCAACCGTCACCGTGCCGGCACCGTCAATGACGTGATGGCAGGTCAGAATCAGTCCGTCCGCCCCGATGATGACACCACTGCCGGCACCGCTGATGACATAATCGCCGTAAATAGCGGAATTGACCGCCGTTTCGGTACGGATTTCCACCACGGTATCTTTTACCTTCGCAACCACGAAGGTAAAATCCCCTTCATCGCCGATGTCAGCCGTATGGTCGGTGACATTGACGGAAAGTTCCCCGCGGTCGATGACCGTGCCGCTCTGGCTGCCGCTATTCTGCCCGCCGGTATTTCCCCCGGTCTGGGTGCCGTTCTCCTGACCGTTGCCGGGCAACGTCCAGGTGCGCCCGAGTGCCGTGCCGCCGAAAAAGGTGACCAGCAGCAGCGCCACGGCAAGAATACCGCACAGCGCATTGCGCCCTGCCTTCCTCGGCGGACGGGAAGATTGTTTTTTCGGTTCCTCCGTAAACGAGCCGCCGCCGAAACGACGCTCTCCCACCTGCGGGTCATAACCGTTCTGCGGGTCATAAGACACAAATGCGCCCGTACTTTCTTCCCCGGCAGTTATGTTTTCCGCGGAAGCGCCTTCGGTTCCCCGCGCGTCCTCATGCGTGCCGCTTTCCGCCGCGCCGTCCTCCGGGCGTTTTTCGTTTTCGCTGTATTCAAATTCCGACATATCCATACCTCCTTACCGGATGCCTACAGTATAACCGTTTCATGTGACGGTTTTATGAAGACCGCCTATTATTTTGTTGAATTTTCACAGGCAAGCGCCGCTTTTTCCCGGTCGAGATAATCCTGCAAAATGATTTGCGCAGAAAGGGTATCCACCACTGCCTTGCGCTTTTTGCCACCCGTATTGGTACTTTGCAGATAACGGTGCGCCTCACAGGTGGAAAGGCGCTCATCCATCAGTGCAACGGGAATCTCCGTTTCGGCGGAAAGAAGCGCTACAAAGGCGTGCACCGCCTCCGCGCGGAACCCTTCGCTGCCGTCCATATTTTTCGGCAAACCGACAATGATACGAACCACGCCGAGTTCCTTTGCCCTCGCCGCAACGGCAAGCGCCGTGTTTTTCATACCGCCGGGAGAAATCTGCCCGATTCCGCCCGCAAGAAATCCTGTTATGTCCGAAACGGCAAGCCCGGTACGGACATCCCCGTAATCGACCCCCAGATACTTTCCGTGTTTTTCGTTTTCCATCCGAATTCTCCCCCATGCTGTTCTCGGTTCATTGTACCATATAACGCCCGGTTTCGCAAGGGAAATGACGAATTTTCTTGACAGAGTTCCCCGCCTGTGCTACAATCATAAGAAAACAGGATAAGGATTTTCCGCCATGACCACCGATCTTTTCCGCTGCCCGATCTGCCACGGCGCCCTGCGGGTAAACGAAAAAAGTTATATCTGTGAAAAGAACCACACCTTTGACATCGCGCGGCAGGGGTATGTGAACCTCCTTCGTGCCGGGGCGCCCCACACGCAACACGGGGATAACCGGGAGATGCTGCTTGCCCGGCGGCGTTTTCTTGCTGCCGGTTACTACCGCCCGCTGATGGATGCGGTGAAGGACACTGCTGTGCATCTGACCCACCCGGGCGGTGCGGTGCTGGATGCCGGGTGCGGTGAGTGCAGTTATACCGCCGCAGTAGAAGAAGAACTCCGCGCTTCCGGTACCCCCGCAACCGTCCTCGGCGTGGATATTTCACGGGAGGCGCTTGCCATCGGGAAGAACCCCCACCTCGCACTGGCGGTAGCCAGCCTGTACCATCTACCGCTCGGCGATGCTTCCCTTGACCTACTGCTTGAGATTTTCTCCCCGCACTGCGGGGAGGAATACCGGCGGGTTCTGCGCCCGGGCGGACACCTGATCATGGCAATTCCCGGCGCACGGCACCTCCTCGGGTTAAAGGAAGCGCTCTACGCGACCCCGTACGAAAATGCGGTACAGGACACCGCACTGCCCGGATTCCTTTTGCAAGAAAAGCAGGACATCACCGCGACCATTACCCTGCACGGGGAAGAAATACACGACCTTTTTGCCATGACGCCCTACTATTACCGCACGTCACCTGTGGCGAAGGAAACGTTGCTTTCCCGCACGGAACTCTCCACCGAAATTGCTTTCCACCTGTTTGTTTACAAAAAAGAATAAGAAAAAGACGCGGGTTGCCGCGTCTTTTTCTTATTCTTCTTTGCCCGGATCGGCAGAATCCGATGTTTGTTCCTCGGGGCGTGCGCTTATGTAGACCCTGCCCGATGTCGTTGTCACATCGTACAGCGGCAGACTCTCACCCGCCGCGAGACTATCGCCCGTCATTTTTCCGCAGAGCATTTCTTTTCCTTCTTCTGCCGTAGTCTCATAATCGGTCTTCAGATCCCCGCTCAGTGCCTGATAACGCAACTTGAAAAAAGCAGACTGCGGCAACTGAATGGTAATATTGCCCGAAACGCTTTCGGCTTTACCGGTCTCCGGCACATTCTCACAGGAAAGCGCCAGCGCCCCCGACACGGTGGAAAGGCGGAAGGTACCAATCGACTTGGCAGCCATATCCACACTGCCGGAAACGGTCTCCACCGCAAGATTCTTAACATCATCCCCGAACGTACCGTAAACCTTACCGGACACCGCCGCAATCGATACATCCGTTGCGCGGATCCGATCCACCACAACATCGCCCGAGGCCACCTGGGCATCCAGCCGTTCCAGCGTCACCCCTGCCGGCAGCGAAATGGTAATATCCTTTTTCAGGTCATGGAACTGATATCGCCCGGTCGCCGCATACCGGATATGCAGAACCGTTCCCTCCAGCCAGTAATGCAGTGATGTTTTTTCGGTCAGATTGGTGTTTGCCGTTTCCGTAAAGGTAACCGCCATCCCCTCCGCCTGCGCGAACTGCACCGTGCCGGAAAGCCACTCCACGTCCACGGCACTCACTGCCCCCTCAAGGCTGGCGCCGCCGCTTTGATAGCGCCCGGCACTTTCATAACTGATATGCGTCTGATCGCTACAACCGAACAAACAAAAACAAAACAACAGAAGCACGGCGAAAAGCAACGCCGATTTTTTTATCTTTTTCAAAACACAAGTCCCCCTTCATTCGCGTGCGAAGAACAAAGTCCGCACGCCCGCAATGCCGGCACCTTGCCCAAATACGATACACATATGCCCTCATTATAGCACAGGATTGTCGTATTTGTCAAGTTTTTCGATGGAGGAGCCGGGAAAAGGATAAAAATTCACAAAGCCGCGACAAAAAATCCGAAACTTCGCGTGAAAACCGTCATCCTGCGGACATATTACGAAAGCGAGCGAAGGGCAGACAGCAACGCGCCGGCATCCTGCGCCGTATCTTCCGGCTGAAGCGATGAGGCGGCAAGCGTTTTGGGGGTGGATTCCCCGCTGAAAACCAGCAGCGTGTGTGCCTCTGCGCGCAAGCCGCAGGCAATATCCGTATGCAGGCGATCGCCGACCACCATCGTTTCGGCGGGCGATACGCCAAGGCGCTCCATGGCAAGACGGGGCATGAGCGGTTCCGGTTTCCCGATGACCAGAGGGCGCCGCCCCGTTGCGTAAAACAGCATTTCGCACACCGCGCCGCAGTCGGGTATCGAACCGTATTCGGTTGGGCATACGAGGTCGGGATGTGTGGCAATGTACGGAATATCCCGCCGCAAAAGGAACGAAAGGTCTTCCAGTTTGGCAAAGGTCAACTCGGTATCAAAGCCGACCACCACTGCGCTGACCCCATCCTCCCGCCGGTCGGTGACCGAAAGACCGGCATCGGCAAATTCACGCAGAAGGGAGCGCGTGCCGCCCACATAAAAGCGTTCTGTGGGATAATGTTCCCGGAGATAATGCGCCGTCGCCTGTGCCGATGTAATAAAATCGTCCTCGCCCGCCGCGATTCCCAGCCGCCCCAACTTTTTTACGTAATCCGCAACACTTTTTGAAGAATTGTTCG
>CAKSLR010000026.1 GCA_934467435.1 uncultured Eubacteriales bacterium
GAGGAATCTACCATTCAGGACTATGTCAAGGCGGAACATTTCAAGAATCTCTTCGGCACCGATGTGACGCATGACGGTGAGCATATCTTCCCCGATCAGGAATAAAAAGGGAAGATAGGCAAGGGGAAACGCCGCCCGGGAGAGGTTCCGAAAACGGAATTTTTCCCGGGCGGTTTTCTCTTTGCCGCTTTTGTCCGGCGGAAAGAAGAATCTGTCCGATCGGTACCCCACGGCAGGAAATGTGCCGAAAAATCCATACTTTATCCCGAAAAACACATTTCTTTCCCACACGCGGTGTGGTACGCTATTCATGACCGCACAGGTATTCGCGGTTATGAATCTTCTTGCGAATATGTGAAAAACACAAATAAACGGAGGATTTCATTATGACAGAAAGCAGAAAAGAAAACACCTGCCCGATGTGCGGTAAAACCGCCCCGCAGCGTGCCTATGACGAAAAGAACGCCAAAGGCATCGCCGCGGCGGATCTCACCCCCGATTGGTTCGGCGCCGGCGTCGTGCTCACTTCGGAGGAAGCGCTGACGCTTTCCCTTGAGGACGGCAAGACCTATGACGCCGCCGGCACGGTGCTGATCGCAAAGGCCGGGCTTGCCCTGCGCGGTAACGGCTTTACGCTGGCGGGGCTGACGGTTGTGGGCGATGTCACGCTCTTCGGCTGCACGGGCGTTACGCTGCGCGAGGTGGAGGTCGTCGGCTGTGAGACGGCGCTGACCACCGACCCCGCCTCGGTTGCCCTGACGCTGGACGGCTGCCGCCTTTCCGGTAAGACCGCGCTTTCTCTCGCGGCAAGCGGCGCTACCATCCGCGCGTCGGTCATTTCGGCGTGTGAGGCGGGCATTGCCAACACGGCGGACGGCACCGGCGTTTACGGCTGTACCTTTACCGGCGCGGGCATCCGTTCGTGCGGCGAAGATCTGATCGTGCGCCAGAACTCCTTCTGCGGCGAGGGCACCCTCGGCGTCCTGCTTTGCGAAGGAACGCAGAACGCCCTGGTGGCGGAGAACCTCTTCCACGGGGAAGGCGTTTCGATTACCGCGCGCCATACGCGCAACTCCGTGCTGGTGCTGAACCAGGCAAACGTCATTTCGGTCTGCGATAACCGCAACCTCTATGTGTGCGAAAACCTGCTGCGTGATCGCCTGATGGCGGTGCGCAACACCTACTTCCTTGCCGACGGGAACGTGTATCCCGGCGACGAAAAGGATCACAGCCCCCTGCTTTCCGAAAATACGGAAGAAAACGGCGATACGCTGATGGATGTCAACGCCCGTCTGCCCTACGGCGCGGATGAGCGCCTGCTGCCGCACGTGGACCGCGACCAGTTTGTGGGAATGCCCCGCCGCCATACGGTGCGGGAGGAAAACGGTGCGACCCGCACGCTGGACGCCTACATCACCGAGTGTGCCAGGGAAGGCGAAAAGGTCATCGTTCCCCCCGGTGCCTATACCGTAGATGCCGGCATGAAGTTCGATGCCTCGCACAGCAACACCACGCTCTATGCTTACGGCGTGTACTATGAACGCGCCGAGCGGCTGCATAACCAAATGACCTTTGCGGCAACCGAGAATTTCTCGATCAAGGGTCTGACCATCGCCTTCCGCCGGCAGTCCTGCGGGCAGGTGTACATTCTGAAAAAACTGACGGGCAACCGCCTGCTTGTGGTCACCGGTGCCGGCATGGTCAACGAATTCGGCGATACGAACCCCGAGTATTCGAATACCCGTGGCATGGGCTCGCACCGCGCAAAGGATTTTTATGCCTTTGCCGATATGCACTATGAGAGTCTGCGAAAACTGGAGGGCACCGACTGCGGTCTGCCGCTCATGGAAATGCGCGTGAACGATGAGTTTTACCGTCGCCTCAGCGCCGGGGATGTGCTGACCTGCCGGATGGCGAACGGCGGCACTACCATCAGCATCGAGCGCGGCTGCAAGAACATCCGCTTCATCGACTTCAATATCTACGGCTGCGCCGCCGGCTTTGCGTATGTAGAGCATGACGCGCTGACGGCAACCACCTATTACCGCGTTGCCGATACCACCCGCTCGGGCGAGTTGATTTCGGCAGAGACCTACCATGCCTACCGCGCCCTTGGCGAAAAGTACGGCGTGAATCTTGAGGTTTCGGTGGATGAGGAAGGGCGTTTCCGCGGTTCGCCCGCCCGTATCGGCTCGATCGACGCCACCCATACCACCCGTTGCGGCGAAGGTTCGAAAGCGACCTCCTGCCTCTTTGAAAATATGTGCGATGACGGCACCAACCAGAACGCCACGCACGGTCGGATTCACCGCGTGACCGAGAACGGGGACGGCACCACCACCATTGTGTATAAGGGCAACCTGTCGCAGTACTCCCACCAGTGGGGCAACCGCAAACCGGGCGGCTACTGTGCCGATTTCAAGGTCGGCGACCGGGTGTATGTCTATACCTCCGGCGGTCAGCTGGTGTGCGATACGCCCGCCCTTTCCCAAACGGCGGAAGAGGGGACCATTCCCGTGCCCGAATACGGCACCGAGACCGGCACGTACAGCGTGAAGGTGAAAACCGGGGCGGTCAATCTCCGGGCGCTGGAAGGCTATAATCTGGATGCCAACGGCTGGGAAAGCAAAGATAAGGTGCTGATCGACAATATGTCGCAGGCATCGAACAACTTTGTGTTCGATAACTGCCTCGTGCGGAACATCCGCTCCCGTGGGCTTCTCATCAAGGCGTCGGGCGGTAAGATTCTGCACTGCACCTTCAAAAACGTCGGTATGGCGTGCGCCGCGATTCTCTATGAGATCTTCTGGGGCGAATCGGGCGTGACCGAGGATATGCTGGTGGCGCACAACATTTTTGACCACACCGGTTACTATAACCACGGTCTGGCGGGCGTCTGGCAGGACCGCTATGCCGCCATCTCGGTGGAGGGGCTTGGCTCTTCGGTACAGGAGGACTACCTGCTCTACAAGGATATCCGCATTGAGGATAACATCATCAAAAACCGCACGACCGACTATGCCGTGTATATCAACTCGGCAAAGAACGTTTCCATCAAGCGCAACGTGTTCGGCGCGTTCATCGGTCACGGCGGTCTTTCCGATCCCACTTCCGTACCCGAGAGCCGGGAGAATCCGAAACCCGCGATTCACCTCAACGGCGCGATGAATGTGGAGATCAGTGACAATATCTACGCATGGGATAACCGCCCCGCGCACGCCTACGTCGTGGCGGAGCATATCAAAAATGTCTACGGTAGTGACGTGACGGCGGACGGCAACCCTGTCTTCCCGGATATGGAATAATTCCGGGCGCCCTCTCCGGCTCACTCCGGGAAAAGGAGCGTTTATGAAGAAATTTCTCTCCCTTGTATTGGTTTTCTGTATGCTGGCAGCGTTTGCCTCCTGCACACCAAAAGACTCCGGCAAACAGCCGGATACCCCCGGCGGCAATACGCCGGGCGGGTCTGACGTGTGGCAGGACGGCATCGGCGAACGTGATTTCGGCGGTGATGAGTTCGTCATTTCCTGCCGCTCCGACTATGATTATGAAGTCTATGCCGACGAGGATTCCAAGGAAACGATCGACCATCTGATCTACAACCGCAACAAATTGCTGGAAGAACGGTTCCACGCCTCCATTGTGCCGTTGTCTACCGTTGCCATCAATGAATCTGCGCAGTATGATTACGTACAGAAAGCCCTGAACCGGGGTGAGTCGGAGTTTGACCTCATTATGATGTTTGCCTATCAGTCGGGCAAACTGATTCTTCCCGCCTATTATTACGACTGGCGACAGGATGTTCCGTATTGCCGCGACAGCATCAAGGGGGAAAAAGACTGGTGGCCGGCGGGCATCAACCGGGACTGCACGGTGAGCGGGCGGCAGTATGTTGCCGTTTCGGATATGAGCATCACCGCCATTGAAAAAGCCTGGGCAATCGCCTTCAATAAACAAATGGCGGAGGATAACAACATCGCCGCGAAACTGAACGCCAAAACGCTTTATGAGGTGGTGGACCGCGGCGACTGGACCATCGACAACCTCGTATCCCTGACCAAAGATTTCTGGAAAGATTCCGAGATCGGGCAGCGCGGCCAGCGGGATGAAGAGGATACCTATGGTATGTTCCTGCCGGGCGGTACCGGGGTGGATGCGTTTGCCTTCTCCTTCGGGTTCCACTATCTTGAAAATGACGGGGTCAATTACCCCGAACTCTGGACGGTGACAAACCGTACCGTAACCGCCATCACCAAACTGCGTGATTTTGCCAACAGCGCGGGTATGTGGTATGACATTACCTGGGACTATGCCAAGCAGAACGCCTTTTTTGCCGAGGGGCATGCGCTCTTTGCCGCACGCGCCCTGGAACAACTGGCAAGCGATGCGCTGCACAATATGGAAGACGAGTTCGGCGTCCTCCCCTACCCGAAACTGGATACCACGCAGAAAGTGTATAAGACGGGAACCGAAGATCACTACAGCGTGCTCTCGGTGCCGATCATCTGTCACAACATGGAACTTGCCGGCGCCATGACCGAGGCAATGTCCGCCTACAATAACAAGAATGTAAAGGATCTTTACTACCGCACCATCGTGACCCACCGCAATACGTGTGATGAGGATTCGGTGCGCATGATTGACCTGATTATGGACGGCAGAACCTACGACCTGACGACCTACCATTACAACGAACTGAAATGTTCTGACGAGCCGAACGGTTCGCTCGGGCTCTTCTTCCGTTACATGGTGTGGCCGGGCAATCGGAACAAGGATATTACGTCCTACTGGGCATCGGGCAGTGATGCACTGCAAAAGGCGCTGGATGCGTTGATTATCGAGTATGACGCCATCGCTAAAATCGGTACCTGAAAAAAGCCGGGGCTTTGCCCCGGCTTTTTTCGGTAAAAGGAATTTTTTGTGAAAACCACTTGACACGGGAATCTTTTTTTGATACAATATACCCATCCATAAAGAGTGTACGAGGGGCAAGCCCGTTGACTACACAGCAACCTGCCGGCAGGCAAGGTGCTAATGCTTGAAAGATGGGAGAATACGATGCGATTTGCCCATCTTTACGATGGGCTTTTTTCGTATCTCTTGTGGAAATAAGAAAAATGACAGGAGATACCAACCATGAAACATTACGAGGAATACACAGACGATGAACTCGGTAGAATGACAAAGGAAAACACTCCCTATGAGGTTTATGAAAGACTTGTCATAGAAGGTCTGTTAAAAATTGCGCCTGATCAAGAAAAGGAAATGATGGAGGTCATTGAAACTGACAAGAAGGAAGAGAAAAATAATAGATTGTGGAATTATAATCAAGGTCAATCTGTTGGTGATGCCATAAGTATCATTTCCTGGTATTATTGACACGATAAAAAGGAGGCGGTTGAATACCTCCTCCTTTTTCATAGGTCTAAACATTCCAAAGATTCTTCTACCGTGGAAAGTCTAGCGTGTTCTCCCTTTACAAGGATAACATACGGATAGCCGATGTATTTGCCTACTTTAGACATATCCGGCTCTAGCACTTCGTACCCCTTGTATTTTTTCCTGTTTTCTTTTTCACCGGCGGGCGCTATGCCCGCTTCGGCTTGCCCGAACAGAGCAGCGCCGCGAGGTAGCCGAACACCAGCGCTGCCGCCGTGCCGCCCGCCGCGGCGCAAAGTCCGCCGGTCAGGGCACCGATCAGCCCGTCGGTGTTCACTGCCTCCCGCACGCCGCGGGCAATGTTGCCCCCGAACCCGACAAGCGGTACCGATGCCCCGCACCCCGCAAAGGCGCGCAGCGGCTCGTAAAGCCCCACCGCGCCGAGCAGTACGCCAAGCGACACATACAGCACTAAAATCCGCGCGGGCGTGAGCCGCGTCAGGTCAATCAGCAACTGTGCCGCCACACAAAACGCCCCGCCCACGCAGAACGCGGCAAGGCAAGAGTAAAACAGTTCCATTATTCTGCCTCCCATAATACGGCCGGCGCAATGCCGATGATCGAACACCCCTGCTGCACGCTGGAGGGGCTCATCAGCGCCCCCGTTGCCAGCAAAAGAATCCGCCGCACTTCCTTTTTCTCAAGAAGCGGCAAAAAGTGCGCCGCGGTGACCGAGGCGGCGCACCCGCAGCCCGAACCGCCCGCGTGCACATCCTGCCGCACGGGGTCATAAAGCATACTGCCGCAGTCGCGGTGTTTCCCGGAAAGCGAAATTCCCTTTGCCGCCAGCAAATCGGCAAGAATCACGCTGCCCTCCCTGCCGAGGTCGCCGGTGACAATCGCATCCAGATCGGCAGGGCTTTCGCCGCTCTCCCCAAACCACCGCAGCAGGGTATCCGCCGCGGCGGGCGCCATGGCGGCGCCCATGTTGGCGGCGTCCGAAATGCCCGCATCTACCATGCGCCCCGCCATGCCCGCCGTGACACGCACGCCGTCCCCGCCGCGGCATAGCAGCACGCAGCCGCCCGCCGTTGCCGTCCATTGCGCCGTGGGCGGGCGCTGCCCGCCGTATTCCAGTGGCAGGCGGAACTGCCGTTCCGCCGCGCAGTTATGGGAGGTGGTGACCACCGCCGCCCGCCGGATCTCCGGGGAACCCGAGAGCATCAGCGCGGCGCAGAGTACCCCCTCCGCAAAGGTGGAGCAGGCACCGTACAGCCCGATGTACGGTACGCCGAACCCCGCAAACGAACAGGCGGACGCCACACACTGGTTTTGCAGGTCGCCTGCCAGCAACACATCCAGCGCCTCGTGCGAAAGGTTCGCCTTTTTCAGGGCAAGGTTGAACACCGTGCGCCCGAGGGCGCTTTCGGCTTTTTCCCACGTCGGCGCGCCGAACCGGTCGCTGTCGTCGTGAAAATCAAAGGCGCCGCCGAGCGGACCGCGGAATTCGTCATGCCCGACGCAGGAGGAGCGGGAGAGTACCCGTACATCCTCCCGAAAACGCAAAATTCCCATAAAAATCTCCCTCAAAGAAACAAGGTTACCAGATAATAAATCACGCCGTAGGCTGCCCCGCAAAGAACCCCGTAAAGCAGCACGGGACCGGCAATGGTGAAGATTTTTGCCCCCACCCCCAGTACAAGTCCCTCGCTTTTGGTGTCAATGGCGGGCGACACCACGGCATTGGCAAACCCCGTGATGGGCACCAGCGTCCCCGCCCCCGCAAACCGCGCAATGCGGTCAAATACGCCGATGCCGGTGAGAAACGCCGCAAGAAACACCAGCGTAACGGCAACCAGCGTGCCCCGCAGGGAAAGCGGCACCCCCAGGCGGGCGTAGAGCGCGGTCAGCAGTTCCCCGATTGTGCAAATCAGCCCGCCGACAAAAAACGCCGCCGCGCAGTTGCGCAGAATGGGGGAACGCGCTGCCCGCCGCGCCACATATTTCCCATACGCCTTTTTTTCTTCTTCGTTCATGTCCGTTCCTCCCTTTTCTTTCATCTTGCCCGCTTTTTTTCGCCCTATCCGCCGGAGCGGCAAATTTCTTTTTCGCTTTTTTGCCGAACCTCCGTCCCGCCGCTTTACTTTTTCTTGCGCCTGTGTTATACTGATAAAAAACGGGGGAATGTGTATGGAGAATCTTTATATCCGCCTGCTGCGCGATTTTGCCGACGGGCTGCTTGCCACGCAATATCACGGAAACGACCCGCGCCTCTCTGGCGGCTTTCTTTGCCCCGCCTGTAAAATGATGCACGGGCGCTCGCCCGATGCGGTCTATCCCCTTCTGTATCTTGCCAAGGTCAGCGGGGAGGAAAAATACCTCACCGCGGCACGCGCGGTGTTTGCGTTCGGGGAGAATTTTCTTTGCCGGGACGGCGGCATGTACAATGATGCCCAAAATACCTGGCGCTTTACCACCGTCTTTCATGCCGTTTCGGTAGGGGATGCCCTGCGCACGGGGGCGGGGTGGCTGGATGACGAAACCCGGGCGGCGCTTCTCGACCGGCTGCGCCGTATGGCGGATTTCTTGTTCCGCAACCTCGATGAGCATACCTATGCCAACATCAATTACCCCACCACCGGCGCCGCCGCCCTTGCCATGGCGGGGCACCTGCTCGGAAAAGAAGAATACCTCGGCAAAGCTGCCCACCTTGCCGCCTACGCCATGGCGCATATCACCGAAAACGGGTTTTTGTTCGGGGAGGGGAAGCCGCATGACGCGCTCTCCCCCCTCGGCTGCCGCGCGATTGACGTGGGGTATAATATGGAAGAGTCGCTCCCCTCGCTGGTGCGCTACGCCCGTGAGGTGGGGGATGAAAGCATGCTTTCCCGTCTTTCGGACATTCTGCGCCGCCAACTGGTGCTGATGCTGCCGGACGGCGCATGGGATAACAGTTTCGGCTGCCGCAACAATAAGTGGACGTACTACGGCTCCCGCACATCGGATGGCTGCGCCACGGCATACCTGCTTCTTGCCGACCGCGCCCCCGCGTTCGCGGCGGCGGCGCGGCGCAATACCGAGCTGCTTGCCGCCTGTACCCACGGCGGGCTCCTGTACGGCGGGCCGCACTACCGCGCCGCCGGGGTTCCCCCCTGCGTGCATCATACCTTTGAGCATGCCTGCGCCCTTGCCTACGTGGCGGAGCATGCCGCGCCCGCCGCCCTGGCGGCGGCGGGCGGCGGGATTCCCGCCGACCACCCCGCGCCGTTTGCCTATTATCCGGAGGTCAACACCTACCGCGTGGCGGCAGGGGATTACACCGCCACCGTGACCGGGTATGACCATGAGGTGAAGCCCGGCTGCCACGCATCGGGCGGTACGCTTACCCTGCTGCACCACCGGGGGCGCGGGGCGATGATTGCTGCCTCGGTCGTCGATTACCGCATGGTAGAGCCCTTCAACATGCAGCAGCCGCTTGACATTGCGGCGCACCGCTCTCTGGTGCCGCGCCTGGTGACCGAGCGGGCGGGCGTCTCTTATACCACGGCGTATTTTACCCGCCCCGAAATGGGCGGCGGAGCGGAGGCAGACGGGGTGATGGTGTGGGCGAAAACCGGGCTGGCGGACAGCGCCGCGCGCCCGCTTGCCGACCTGCACCCCGACATTACCTATTGCCTGCGGGCGGACGGGCTGCACCTGACCATCCGCGGCGCAGCGGGCTGCCGCTTTGTGCTGCCGCTCATCGCAGGGCAGGTCACCCTGCTTGCCGGGCGAAAAATTGCCGGGGAGCCGATTTTCTTCCTCACCCCCGGTTTCCGCGCGCTCGAAACGGTGTATGAGCCGGACGGCGCGGGCGTGATCGCCCTTCACATTCATGCGTAAACGAAAGGAACGAATCCGATGAAAATTGCAATCATTACCGGCGCGTCCTCCGGCATCGGTGCCGGCTTTGCGCGGGCGCTGCGTGCCTCCGGGGAAGTGGACGGTTTTCTGCTGCTTGCGCGCCGCGCCGACCGCCTTGCGGCGCTGGCGAAGGAACTCGGAGAGGGGGCGGAGTACCTTGCCGTCGATCTTTCCACCCCCGCGGGGATCGAAGCGGTGCGCACCTGTCTTGCCACCTACCGGCCGGAGGTCAAGTATCTGATCAATGCCGCCGGGTACGGCGTGTTCGGGAATTACGATCAGGTCAGTGAGCGGGATGTGCTCGGCATGATTGACCTCAACATCAAGGCAAGCGTGCTGCTCTCCCACATGGTGGTGCCTTATATGAAAGAGGGCGCCCATATTCTCGAACTCGGCTCGGCGTCGGTCTTCACCCCGCTGCCCGGCTTCAACATCTACGCCTCCACCAAGGCGTTTGTCTATCATTATGCGCAGGCGCTTTCCTATGAACTGCGCCCCCGCGGCATCGGCGTTACCGTGCTTTGCCCCGGCTGGGTACAGACCGGGTTCTTCTCCCGGGCGGAAAACGAAAAATCCGCCGGTCCGAGGGAGAAAAAGCCCATGCTTTCGGTCGAATACGTGGTGGGGCGCGCGATGCGCGCCATGCAAAAGGGAAAACTCCTTTGCACCTGTAACTGGTTTACCAAACTGCAGCACCTTTTCTCCAAAATTCTGCCGAACCGCCTGCTGATCCGCCTCTGGCTGCGGATGCAATAATGCCATGGTCAACATCGGCGAAAAAAACCAAAGAAATCAGAGAGACCACGCCATGACCGATCGCGGTCTGCGCGATCTTGCCCCCCTCACCTGCGGCTCGCAGCACTGCGAGGGCGGCTATTCGTTCGGCCCCAGCATCCGCCACTATTATCTGCTGCATTACGTGGTCAGCGGCAGCGGCGTTCTGCATACGGGGGAGGGCGATTACCCCGTTTCGGCAGGGCAGTATTTTCTCATTCTGCCGGGGGAGATTACGGTCTATACGGCGGATGAAAAGACCCCCTGGACCTATGTGTGGATTACCTTTGTGGGGGAGGAGACCAAGCGGCTGAGCGCCGTTCCGCGGGTCGGCAAACTCTCCCCCGCACTGATGGGGGAACTCTTTGCGGCATCGGAAAACGATTTTGCCGATTGGGGCGGGGTGGCGGAAGAATACGTCACCGCCGTGCTGCACCGTATTCTGGCGGAACTGCTCGCCCACCGGCAGGGGCATGAACATTATGCGCGCCGCGCCGCCTCCTATATCCGCACCATGTATATGGAAGATATTACGGTAGAGAGCATTGCCGCCATGCTCTCGCTGGACCGGCGTTACCTTTCCCGCCTGTTCCGCGCCCGTTACGGGGTGACCATGCAGGAATACCTGATTTCGGTGCGGCTCGAAAACGGCGCCGCCTTCCTGCGGCAGGGGCATTCGGTCACCGAGAGCGCCCGGATGTGCGGTTACCCCGACAGCGCGGGGTTTTCCAAAATGTTCCGCCGCCGGTACGGCGTTTCCCCCGGCACCTACGCCGCGCAGAACCGTTAGTATTTTTTTCTCGTTTTCTCTTGTGTTTTCTTTTTCGGTATGATATACTCATACGTGACATTGACAGATCCAAGAAAGGTGTTTGATTTATGGAAGGAAAAATTCTCGCCTCGGTCGGCGGACAGAATATTACGGATGCGGATGTAGAGCAGTTTCTTTCTGCCCTCGGGCAGCGGGGGGAGGCATACCGCAACCCGCAGGGGCGCGCGGCAATCCTCGAGGAACTGATCAGCCGCAAACTGTTCCTGCTGGAGGCAAGCCGGAACCTGTTTGAAGCGGAGCCGGCGTTCAAGGCGCAACTGAAGCAGACAAAAGAAAACCTGCTGGTCAACTATGCGATGGAAAAAGCACTCTCCTCCGTCCAGGTGAAAGATGAGGAAGTGCGCGCGTTTTATGACGCCAACCGCGAAAAACTCGGCGGCGGCGAGACCATGAACGCCAGCCACATTCTGGTAGAGGATGAAGCCACCGCCGCCCGCGTGCGGGAGGAGATTGCATCGGGCGCCATCCGCTTTGAGGATGCGGCGAAGAAGTACAGTTCCTGCCCCTCGAAGGAAGAGGGCGGCAACCTCGGCGATTTCGGGCGCGGGCAGATGGTGCCGGAGTTTGAGGCGGCATGTGCGGCGCTCGACGTCGGCGAACTTTCCGCTCCGGTTAAGACACAGTTCGGCTACCATCTCATCCGCCTCAACCGCAAGGGGGAAGGGAAGATTCCCGAGTTTGACGAAGTCAAAGAGGGCATCCGCGCCCAACTGCTGCGCGAAAAACAGCAGAAGGCGTTTGAGAGCAAGGTCAACCAACTCAAAATTCTGTTCCCTGTCGATCGGTTTTAAGAGACCCCCGGCGCGCGGCAATGCCGCGCGCCGGGGCTATTGTTATTTTCAGCGAATTCAAAACAGAAATTGTCCTGACCCTTGGCAAGAATGACGAAAAATCCATATTTTATACCGGAAAACACATTTCTTTTTCCCGCTGCTATGCTATCATAAAATCAACAGGGCAGAAGAATCCATATTTTCCCCCCGCGTGTGAACCGCAGGGGGTCTTCCTGCCCAAAATCAAATTTCTTGCGGAAAGGAAATGAGTCCCATGATGAAACATACCACAAGAACCCGCACTCTTGCCATGGCGCTGGCACTGGCAAGCCTCTTCCTTTTGGTGCCTTCCCTGGCGCTGCCCCTTGCGGCGGCGGAGGAAACGCCTGCCTGGAAGGATTATGAAAGTACCTTTGATACCACCACCGCCTACGGCACCCAGTACACCGTCAGTGCGGAACCGTATGAAGGCACCGCCGAAAAAGTCACGCAGAACTGCGTCAAGTGGACCGGGGACTGGCAGGTCGGCTACCGTTCGGGCAGCACCTTCACCCCCTATACCTCGTGGGAGAGCCTCAACGGCATCGCATGCTACGGGGCAAACAACTCGAATGACCTGTGGCAAAAGGGCGGTCTTTACAAGAACGGAACGGTCATTGCTCCCAAGGATGTGGAGACGACCCTGCGCTATACCGCGCCTTATGACGGCACCTTGAACTGGGGCGCCGCAATCACTACAAGAGATAATGCCGGTTTGCATATCTTCCGTGTGGAGCAGAACGGCTACCAGGTTTACCCGGTATCGACAGGGGTAGAAACCGAAAAGCAGAAAACCTACGAAACCGGCACACTCTCGCTCGCCGTCCGGGCAGGGGATACGGTGGATCTGATCGTGACCCGGCAGAAGGTGGATGGAAATTCCAGCTGGTTTGCCGCGAAAATGGTTGCCACCGCATCGTATGCCGCAGGGTATGCCGAAATCACCCGCATCATCGACAACCTGCCCGATGAAACGGCGACAGAGGAAGTCAATTCGGTCACCTATAAAAACGGCTGGGAATACATCGTGTACCCCGGCGGGGATATGACCGGGGCAGCCGTGGTGCCGAAAAACCGCATGAAGGGCGGTGATACCTCCACCGTCTATTCTTCGATTTATGACGGTGCGGGTCACGTCGGTGAATACAATACGGGCAAATCCGTCCTGGTGTTTGCCGGGAATGATTATTGGGGCAAAAAGGGCACGCTGTCGCCCATGGCGTCGGATATCGCCGGCTTCCGTTATACGGCAGAAAAGACCGGGTTTGTCCTTTGCTCCTTCAATGAGATCGGCGCGTTTGCCAAAACCGGCAGCGGCGTTCCCGTGGATGATACGGATGCCGCCAATTCCTCCTTTGCCATCTTTGTCGGCGGTGAGAAGGTCTGGCCGGCAGGGGAAGAGTGGAAAACCTTTGAGAGCATCGGCCACCACGGCGGGGATGCGGACCTTTCTTACCCTGCCGAGATCTTTGTGTCTGCCGGCACGGTCATCGAGTTCCTTGTGCGGGATAACCGCACTACCGGCGGCGGGCAGAGCAATCATCAGAGCCGCGGTGTGGCGGTCTTCGGTTCGGTGGCTTATACCGGGCTGACTTCCGACGTCAGCATCACGGGCGCGGCTTCCCTTGGCAGCAGAATTGCGTTCCGCTTCGGCGAGCCGCAGGCAGATGCCGCCTACTTCTCGAACGTCACGCTCAAAAACGTAACCTGCACGGCAGAGGATGCCGTTTTTGCGGAAAATGTCATCACCGGCATCAAAGCAAATGAGATGACCGCCGAGATTAGCTATGAACTGCACGCCGACATCACCACCCCGCTCGGTGAGAAGCGCACGGATGTGCTGTTTGAAAAGAAGACCACGTCGGTTGCCGCTTACCTGCGCACCCTGATCGGCGATGCGACACAGACGGCAGAAACCCGGGATCTTGCCATCTCCGTTCTTCATTACGGTGCCGAGGCGCAGAAGTATTTTGCCACCGGCCCGATTCCCGAGAAGGAACTTGCCGACTATGGCATCGGCGCGGTTTCGTTTGACACGACGGAGCCGAAGAGCGACTACGCACAAAGCGCAGATGCCGCGGCCCGCTACACCTTCTCCTCTGCTTCGCTGCTGCTGCAGGATGAATTGCGTGTGAAAGTCTCCCTTGACCTCCTTGACGGCAAAACCGCCGCCGATCTTGCCGGCCTGCGTCTGCAGGTGGCGGGGAATGAGGCGTTTTCCGGCGCCTCGACCTATGAGGTCATTGCCCGTGCGGATGATGTGGGCGGCAAATACCTCAAAGCCTACTTTGCCGTTCCGGCAAATGAGTTTGCCCGGAAGTTCTATGTGCGGTTGGTGGATGCGGAAGGCAACGCCGTCAGCACCACGCTGACCTACAGCGTTTCGTCCTACATCGCCCGTATGTCGGGGGATGCGACGTCCCTTGCCCTGCTCACTGCCATTCATACCCTCGGCACTGCCGCCACCCGTTATGCGGACGTGACGGCGTGAGCGCGGTCGGCGGTTTGCTGAAAAAATCGCTCTTTTTTCCAAAAAAATTATTTTCTTTGCACAGTTGACAAAACCGGGATTCTGTGATAAAATGAGCGTATAAAATGTGAAGAAGATTTTTTACGACGGACATTGTGACGGATAAAAAGGGGGGCTTTTTTATGACGTATGAATCTCCGAAAATGGAGTGGGTGGCATTCCCGAAGGAAGACCTGATGGATTCACCGGAAACCTATTCCCTTGCTGCCGATTGTTTTGAGATGCCGACGGTAAAGCAGATGCTTGGTCAGTAATCGAAAAAAAGAACGGCGCCCGCTGTGCGGGCGCCGTTCTTTTTTTCGGGGATTCGACGGGGCGCCGCGTTCGGCGCCCTGCGGGGGCTTTGGTACCGGGTTGCCGACGAAAACGCCGCTTTTTAACACCGCGGGCACCGGCGAAGTCGCCCTTGCCGAACGAAAAAAGCCCTGCGCAGGCAGGGCTTTTCCTTTTATACTTTGACCAGGGTAAACGGCGTTTCTCTTGCGCGGCGGATTGCCTCAATCAGAGCGATGACGGCAATCGTTTCTTCTTTCTTCACCGGCACACCCTTGCCGTCAAACATATCCAACACGGCAGAGAGCAGGTTCATAAAGAAGTCCCGCGAGAGGTTCAGATAGGTGCCGGGCTTGTTTTTCTTCCACTCCACACTCACCGAGAAACCGGGGGCACCCTCCACTTCAAACATATTGAGCGAGGCGGTGCGCCCGTCCCGGTACAGGAGGGCAGCCGTCACGTTTTTGGTGTGGTTGGTCACCATCACACTGTCTACTTCACTTCCGAGCAGGCGTACGGCAATTTCGGTGAAGTGGATGGTGTAAATGTCAAATGCGCCCCAGCCGTTGACCGAAACGCTCTGTACGGGCTCGGTAATGTCACGCAGTTCCGCGGCAAAGCGCAGGGCGGAGGAAGAGAAGGTCGGCACGCCGTACTTCTCCGCCTCGGCAAAAATCGCCTCTGCCGTCGCGCGGTCCAGCGCAAAGGTTTTGTCGATGTAGCAGGGCTTGCGGCAGGGGAACACCGCTTTGGCGTAGCGCAGATGGTTTTCGGGGTTGTCGGGCGAAAGAATCAGAATAAAATCCGCCTTCCCGCACAACTCTTCAATCGTTCTGCAACGGGTAACGCCGTATTTTTCACACCAGGCGTCGGTGGTCAGCCCGCCTTTCGGGGAGTCTATCTCCCCCCAGGCGTAGGCGACCTCGTAGCCGCGGTTCAGCTGCCGGATCCAGTCCGGGTAGTTATTCGCGTGCCACTCGTCCAGATAATAGTCTACAAAACCGATGGTCTTCACGCTCTGCCTCACAGCACAATCTCACGGTGCTTTTCTGCCGATGCGTAGAGGGTATCCAGCAGTTTGGCACTTTCGAGAATGTTGTCGATGTAGGTCTTGGTCTTTTCGCCCGTCTCGCAGGCACGCAGGAAGGCGGCATCCTCGGAGGCATACTGGTTGTTGACGTCGTAAAGCGGTTCTTTCTTCACC
>CAKSLR010000027.1 GCA_934467435.1 uncultured Eubacteriales bacterium
ACGCTGGTGTGGCTCAATGGCAGAGCAGCTGATTTGTAATCAGCAGGTTGATGGTTCGACTCCGTTCACCAGCTCCATTGAGAGCGCGTTCTGCAGCTCTCATCATAGGGGGGAATTCCCGAGTGGCCAAAGGGGGCAGACTGTAAATCTGTTGTCACTGACTTCGATGGTCCGAATCCATCTTCCCCCACCAAAAAACACAAGACGAAAGTCTTGTGTTTTTTATTTTCGGTTGGTGTGAGTTGCAAAATGCCGGTTGCGGTACTGCGTCGGGGAGCAGCCCACGCGCACCGAGAAAAATTTAATCAGGGCATTGTCGTTTTCAAAGCCGCCCGCCGCCGCGATCTCTTTCAGCGTCATGGCGGTGTTCAGCAGCCGGTCACTCACCCACGCGGTCCGCTCCCGATCGATATACTGCTTCAGCGACCACCCGCTGTTCTTCTTGAACAGGCGCGAGAGATGGTCGGCATTGTAGCCGAAGCGCGCCGCAATCTCACAGACCTTCGGCGCCGTCTCCACCTGCGTACGGATGTATTCGCGTACGTCATGAAACAGTTTGTTCTCCCGCCCGTCGGCATGCTTCATTTCAAGAAGAAAGGCAAGCAGCATGCTCTCAATCAAGGCGCGGTCGGCTTGCGTCATGGCAAGATGGTTGAGTTTTTTCATGAGGGCGGCGACATGATAGGTGTCGGAAACCTTTTTGTAATCCACGCCGAAGCGGGCGTAATTCCCCGCAAAAAAGTGAAGCCAGAAAAAAACCGTGCCGCTGCTTTTCCGGTACCCCCCGTGCAGGACACCGGGCCTCAGGCAGAGCAGATCACCGGGGTGCAGGACATAGCGGCGCCCTTCCTCCTCCAGATACGCAACGCCTCCTACAAGAAAAATCAACTCATACGTGGCGTTGGCGACCGTAGGATGAATCCAGTCTTCCCCGCCGATAAACAACCCCATATTTGAGAAATCCAGATACGCGCCGTCATCCAGTCTGAGCATGTCGGATTTTACCACCTATTCTCTGATTTTTTCATTGTTCCCTTTCCGTGGGCATGCTATAATCATCTTATCACAAACCGAAAGGAAAGGCAATACCCATGGGAAAAATCGAAAATATTTCTTTTGAAAACGTGACCTTTGACAGCGGATTTTGGAAGTCCCGTTACGATCTGAACCGTGAGGTCAGTTTGGAGAGCGTCTATCGGCGCTTTGAAGAAACCGGCAGATTTGACGCGCTGCGTTTCCGGTATGAAAAGGGCATTTCCCCCTATCCGCACATTTTTTTCGATTCGGATGTAGCAAAATGGATCGAAGCGGTCGGCTATCTGGTACAGAAGAACGGCGGTTATGAAAAAGAGCAGGCGGTAATTGATGCGCTGGTCTGCGATATGGCTGCCAATCAGAAAAAGAGCGGTTATCTGAACTCGCATTTCATTCAGATTGAGCCGGAAAACGCTTTTTCCAACCGGGATCGGCACGAACTTTACTGTGCAGGGCACCTGATTGAGGCGGCGATTGCCTACGAAAAAGCCACCGGCAAGCACGCCTTTCTCGATGTGATGAAAAAATACGTTGCCTGCATTGAGAAGGCATTCGTCATCCAAAAGACCGCCGCGTTCCGCACGGGCGGGCATGAGGAAATCGAGTTGGCGCTGCTGAAACTTTTTGACTACACCGGGGAACGACGGTACCTCGACCTTGCCCTGTTTTTTATCAATGAAAGAGGAAAAACTCACGAGGCCAACTGGGAACGTATGAATGATAAATACGACCAGAGCGAGATGCCTGTGCGGAACCTGACGAGTGCCGAAGGGCACGCCGTGCGTGCCGTTTATCTCTACACCGCGATGTGCGAGGCTTACCTGCGCACGGGGGATGAAGCGCTCCATGCGGCATGTCTGCGGCTGTTTGAAGATATCACCGAAAGAAAAATGTATCTGACGGGCGGCATCGGCTCCTCCGCGCTGGGGGAAGCATTTACGGTTCCCTACGATCTGCCGAACCTGGAAGCCTACACCGAAAGTTGCGCCGCACTCGGGCTCGGACTTTTCCTGCTGGCGCTGCAAAAGACCGCGCTGGATCACCGCTTTGCCGACGTGATGGAACGCATAATGTATAATAACATGCTCTCTTCCACTTCGCTTGACGGTAAATCCTTTTTCTATGAAAACGAACTGGAGATCCACCTTGCCGCCGTGGATCGGGAGACCTGCGTGTTCCCGCATATGCGCCCCCATCTCCCGGCGCGCCGTCGGGAAGAGGTCTTTGGCTGCTCCTGCTGCCCGCCGAACATCAACCGTATCTTTGCCCGGCTCGGTGACTTCTTCTTCTCCGAGGCCGAGGAGGCGCTGATCGTGCAGCAATATGCCGCCCTGACATTGAAAAACGACCGCATCACCCTACAGATGAAAACCGATTATCCCGAAAGCGGTACTGTACACTTTGTGGTCACCGGTTGCCGGTACCGGGAAATTCTGCTCCGCCGCCCCGAATGGTGTGACCGCTATACCGTGGACGGCGCCGAGGCAGAAGAAAAAGACGGTTACCTGGTTCTGCACGGCGCGGACAGAAGTTTTACGGTGAATTTTGATATGCAACCTTACTTTGTGGAAGCAAACCCGCAGGTGCGCGCCGACAACGGCAGAGTGGCTCTCTGCCGCGGACCGGTGGTATATTGCCTGGAGCGTGCCGATAACCCCTATGAACTCAACGCCATTTCCCTGGAAATCACCGCGCCCGTCACCCCGGCTCCGGGCGAAGGATACCCCCTGCCCGACCTTTGTCTCCCCGGCTTCGTTGACCCGGCGTTCCCCTCACTTTACCGCAAGGCGGAGCATGCGGCTACCTCCGTCACGCTGCGTTTTCGCCCCTATTACACCTTCGCCAACCGCGAGACGTGCGATATGCTGGTCTGGGTTCGCAAAAAGGGATAATCCGGAAACATGCGCAGCGGCGCCCCCGAAACCGCCGTCCTTCAAGGGCGGACACCAATCGGTGTCCGCCCGCGTTTTTTGCCGTCAAAAAAGGCGGTTCGGCGGTGCCGGAACGGTTGACAAGCCCCGGCATTTGTGCTATACTAAGGAAAAATTGACAAGAGGTATGTTTTCTTTTTTCGGAAGGAGAAATCATGAAACAGGTTATTCTGACCGGCGACCGCCCGACGGGGCGCCTGCACGTCGGGCATTACGTCGGTTCGCTCAAGGAACGGGTCCGGTTGCAGAACTCGGGCAAATACGACGAAATTTTTATTATGATTGCGGATGCCCAGGCGCTGACCGACAACGCCGAGCACCCTGAAAAGGTACGCCAGAACATCATGCAGGTGGCGCTGGATTATCTCGGCTGCGGAATCGACCCCGAAAAATCCACCCTTTTCATCCAGTCCTGCGTACCGGCGCTGACCGAGTTGACCTTCTACTATATGAATCTGGTTACCGTCTCGCGTGTGCAGCGCAACCCTACGGTAAAGGCGGAAATTCAGCAGCGGAATTTCGAGGCGAGCATTCCCGTCGGCTTCTTCTGCTACCCCATCAGCCAGGCGGCGGATATTACCGCGTTCCGCGCCACGGCAGTGCCGGTAGGGGAAGATCAGATGCCGATGCTGGAGCAGTGCAAAGAAATCGTGCACAAATTCAACGCCGTTTACGGAGAAACGCTGACCGAGCCGCAGATTGTTCTGCCCTCCAACCGCGCCTGCCTGCGTCTGCCCGGCATTGACGGCAAGGCGAAGATGAGCAAATCGCTCGGCAACTGCATTTATCTTTCGGACGAGCCGGATGAGATCCGCCGCAAAATCATGTCGATGTTTACCGACCCCACCCATTTGCGCCGGGAAGATCCCGGACATACGGAAGGAAACCCCGTCTTTATCTATCTCGATGCGTTCAGCCGCCCCGAACATTTTGCCGCATTTTTGCCCGAATACGAGAACCTGGACGCGCTCAAGGCACACTATGAGCGTGGCGGACTCGGGGATATGACGGTGAAGAAATTCTTAAACGAAGTGATGCAGGCGGAGCTCGCCCCGATCCGGGAACGCCGGAAGATGTGGGAAGCCCGCCCGTGGGATGTTTATGACATTCTGCACCGGGGCAGCGAAATCGCTGCCCGCCGGGCGGAAGAAACCCTGCGCGATGTGCGCCACGCCATGCGCATTGACTATTTTGAAGGCGACAATCTGCTGCAAAAAGACTGAGCGATTGCATACCAATAAGGAGACCCGATGAAACTGCTGATCATTCGCCACGGGGAGCCGTGCTGGGGGAAAGATGCCCTGACCGAAAAAGGGAAGCGCGAGGCAGAACTTTTGAAAGACCGCCTGGTGCAGACGCCGATTGATTTCTTTTACTGTTCTCCGCTCACGCGGGCGAAGGAGACCGCAGCCCCGACGCTGAAGGCACTCGGACGGGAAGCGGAAATCTGTGACTGGTTGCGAGAATTTCCCGGCAAAATTACGGGGGAGAACGACTACCCGTGGGACCGGATGCCCGCACAACTGAATTGGGACGATGCCTACTATGACAAAGATCACTGGATCGACACCCCCCTCTATCGCAGTGAAAGCATCCGAAACGCCTACGCTGCGGCTTGCGAGGGGTTGGATGCTTTGCTAGAACGCCACGGCTATGTGCACGAGGGAAAAATGTTCCGTGTAACGCAGGCAAATAACGATACGCTGGCTTTCTTCTGCCACTTTGGTTTAGAGTGCGTGCTGCTCTCCCACCTTCTCTCCCTGTCCCCCGTAGCACTGTGGCATGGGTTTGTGGCACTTCCCTCCTCGGTCACGGTGCTGGCGACGGAAGAACGGGAAAACGGCATTGCCGCTTTCCGCTGCAATCGGTTCGGCGACCTCTCGCACCTCTATGTAGCGGGGGAAGAGCCGTCCTTCCATGCCCGGTTCTGCGAAACCTACGCCAACGAAAACGAACGGCACTGAAATGAAAAAGCCCCTCGCCATCCGGCGGGGGGCTTTTTGGGTTTTGCAGAGAACAACGAAACCGGGCATCCATGCTCACCCGATGAACATGGCATCGCCAAAGGAAAAGAACCGATACTTCTCCCGCACCGCCTCGGCATACGCGGCAAGCACGTGATCCCGCCCGGCGAGGGCGGAAACCAGCATGACCAATGTGCTCTCAGGCAAGTGGAAGTTGGTAATCAGTGCGTCCACCGCCTTGAACCGATAGCCGGGGTAGATAAAAATATCGGTCTCCCCGTCCATCCCGTGGAGGATGCCGTTCTCGTCCGATGCGCTCTCCAGCACCCGGCAGGAGGTCGTTCCCACTGCCACAATCCGCCCGCCGGCGGCACGGCGACGGTTAATCTCTTCCGCCACGGCATCGGTAATGACAAAATGCTCGGCGTGCATGAGGTGATCCTGAATCCGATCCACCTTCACGGGGCGGAAGGTACCGAGCCCGACGTGCAGGGTAAGTTCGGCGTATCCTACCCCTTTCTGCCGGATTTTATCAAGCAGTTCCTTCGTAAAATGCAGTCCTGCCGTCGGTGCGGCAGCCGAGCCTTCTTCTTTGGCATATACCGTCTGGTAACTGTTCTTATCCTTCAGTTTTTCCGTGATATAAGGCGGCAGGGGCATATGACCGACGGCATCGAGCACTTCATAGATAGTTCCGAAGTGCGCCGGATCGTAAGAAAACCGCACAAGGCGATTACCATCCGGCAGCACCGCCGTGACGGTTGCCTGCAATGCTCCTTCCCCAAAGGAAAATACCGCCCCTTCTTTTGCCCGTTTGCCGGGGCGTACCAGCGTCTCCCAAGTACCGTCCGGATGCGCACGTAGGAGGAGCAGTTCCATCGGGGCGCCGTTTTTCTCTGCGGTGCCGAGCAGTCTTGCGGGAATGACCTTGGATGTATTGACGACTAAAACATCCTCGGGGCGCAGCTCGTCCGCAATTTCATAAAAATGCAGGTGGCGTATTTCCCCGCTCACCCGATCCAGTCGCATCAGGCGGCAGGCATCGCGCTGCTCTGTAGGGTGCTGCGCGATCAGTTCTTTCGGCAGGTCATAATAAAAATCCGCGGTACAAAGCGGGGTTTCCGCTCTTTCATTATGAATCACGGCATGTTCTTTCATGGTGGCTCTCCTTTGTGCGGCAACATATACTGCTAACAGTTTATTATACAACAGTCACGTTTTTTTTGCAAGGCTTTTCGGAGGGAAACCCACATGAAACAACCAAAAAGAAAAGCGCCGTTTTGCGGCGCTGCCAGTGCGCTGGCGACCCCCTTTACCGAAGACGGCGTTGATTTTCCCGCACTCGGCGCTATGATAGACCATCAGATCGCCGCGGGAATTGATGCGCTGGTGGTCTGCGGCACAACGGGAGAGGCAGCCACCCTGACCGAGGCGGAGTACCGCGCGGTCGCCCGTTTTGCAGCCGATCGGATCAGCGGCCGCGTGCCCTATCTTCTCGGCTGCGGCTCCCCTGACACGGCGCGCGCCGCGACACGCGCCAAACTGGCAAAATCCTGCGGAGCAGACGGCGTACTGCTCGTAACCCCGTATTACAATAAAGGAACGAGAGACGGCATCCGCCGTCACTTTCACACCGTTGCCGATGCGGGAGATCTGCCGCTGATTCTCTACCACGTTCCCGGACGGACCGGCGTGCGGCTTTCTGCGGAAGAGATCATTGCCATCGCCGCCCACCCCGACATCACCGGTATCAAAGAAGCCTCTGGGGATATGGAACTGTTTGCCGACCTTGCCGCGGCGCTTGGAGACACGCTTTCCCTTTACACGGGAAATGACGCGCTGCTGCTCCCCTCCCTCTCCCTCGGGGGGATGGGCGTAATCTCGGTCGTTTCCAACCTGTTCCCGGCAGAAGTGTGCGCCATCTGCCGCGCCTTTTTCGCGGGGGATACGGAAGGAGCCAAGGAACGGCAGCTTCGGCTTTTGCCGCTGGTGCGGCTCCTTTTCCGGGAGACCAATCCCGCGCCGCTGAAATGCGCGCTGGCACTGCAGGGCATCTGCCGCGATACGCTGCGTCTGCCCCTTTCACCGGTCAGCGCCCCTTTGCGCAGCGAACTTTCCGCTGCGCTGGACGATTTTGAAAAATAAGCGCAGGGCGCCGGGAAATCCCGGCGCCCTTTTTACTGGTCGCAGTACGCGCAACGGACTCTGCCGGACGAATCGCGGTAAAAGCGGTGCGGCAAATCCGGCTCGGCAACACTCACGCAAAGCGGGTTGGCGCACCGGCGTGCGGCGTCCGAAAAAACATCCCGCCCATCCGCCGCAGAAGGGGCATCCTTTTCCCGCAGCAATTTGAGAATCAGTGCCATGCGCATGTATTTTCCGCAGCGCGTTTCCTCAAAGTACGCGGCGCGGGGGTCGTCATCCACCTCCGGAGTAATCTCGCCCACACGGGGCAGCGGGTGCATGACAATCATATCCTTCGGGGCAAGACGCATTTTTTCCCCGTCCAGAATATACACATCCTTCAGGCGGCGGTAGGTTTCCGCATCGGAAAAACGCTCCTTCTGCACGCGCGTCATATAAAGAACGTCGAGTTCCCCGAGGCTCTCCTCCAGTGATGTGCTCTCCCGGTAAGGGATACGCTTTGCGTCCAGATAGGTATGCCGCACGAAATCGGGCAGGCGCAACTCGTCGGGGGAAATCAGAACGAAGCGCACCCCCTCGTACCGTGACATGGCGCCAATCAGCGAATGCACCGTTCTGCCGTAGCGCAGATCCCCGCAAAGCCCGATAGTCAGGTGGTCAAAATGCCCCTTACGCCGATGAATGGTCAACAGGTCGGCAAGCGTTTGGGTGGGGTGATAATGCCCCCCATCCCCGGCGTTGATGACCGGAACCGCCGCGTGGCGGCACGCCGCGTAGGCAGCGCCCTCGCACGGGTGGCGCATGGCAATGATATCGGCGTACCCCGATACCACCGCCACCGTATCTCCGACGCTCTCCCCTTTGGACGCCGAACTGGAAGCGGCAAGGGAAAAGCCGAGCACGCTGCCGCCGAGCGAAAGCATAGCAGACTCAAAACTCAGGCGGGTACGGGTAGACGGCTCAAAGAAAAGCGTCGCAAGCTGTTTGTGACGGCAGGCGTCCTCATACGCCGCAGGATGTTCCATCATATCCCCGGCGGTAGCCATCAGTGCATCGATCTCCGCTACGGAAAGATCCATTATATTCAGAAGATGTTTCATATCAGGCACCAATCCAGCTTTCATCCGCCGGGTGATCCCGGAAGCGCAGCAGGCGCTGTACATCCGCTGCCGCGATGTAATTTTCTTCCGCCGCAACACGGACCACCGTATCAAAATCGGTCAGGCTGACGTTCTTTACCCCGGCAGCGGCAAGGCGGTCAAACCCCTTTTGCATCCCGTAGGTAAAAATGCTGACGATACCGAGCACCTCTGCCCCCGCCGCACGCAGTACCTCAACCACTTCCAGCACACTGCCGGCGGTGGAAATCAGGTCCTCCACGACCACGACCTTTTGCCCGGCTTCGAGTTTCCCTTCAATCTGGTTCTGTCTGCCGTGATCTTTCGCGCCGGAACGGACATACCCCATCGGCAGCCCCATGAGGTGTGCGGTAATGGCGGCGTGGGCAATGCCGGCAGTGGAGGTGCCCATCAGCACCTCTGCCCCGGGGTAGTTTTCCCGAATCGCCTCCCCAAGCGCATGTTCCACATCATCACGCACCGCGGGCGCCGTCAGGGTCAGGCGGTTATCACAATACACCGGGCTTTTGATGCCGCTTGCCCAGGTAAACGGTTCCCCCGGGCGGAAGAAAACCGCGCGGATGGAAAGAAGGTCTTTTGCAATCTGTTCTGCCGTATTTTTCATTCTTTTTTCTCCTTTACCGATCTCCGAGAAAATCCCGTACACATGCTTCATATGCCGCCAGCGGGTCAGGGGCGGCGGTAATGGGTCTGCCTACCACAATATAATCGGAGCCGAGCCGCCGTGCTTCCCCCGGCGTGGTGACGCGACGCTGGTCTCCGACTTCACCCCCCGCAAAGCGTACCCCGGGCGTTACGGTCAAAAACGAACTGCCGCACACTTCATGTACCTTCCCGGCTTCGAGTGGCGAGCAAACCACGCCGTCCAGCCCCGCCGCCCGCGCGTTTTCGGCATAGTGCATCACCACTTCGTCCATGGGGCGGTCGATCCAAAGATCGCGGCGCAGCCGTTCTTCGTCCGTGCTGGTCAATTGCGTGACCGCAATCAGGAGCGGGCGGGTACCGTCCGCCCGCTGCAATCCTTCCAGCGCCGCCTCCATCATGGCAACCGTGCCGCCCGCGTGCAGGTTGCACATATCCACGCCGAGGCGGGAGAGCACCTGCATGCTCTTTTTCACCGTATTCGGAATGTCGTGCAGTTTCAGATCAAGAAAAATCTTATGCCCGCGCTCCTTGATGCGGGAAACAATCCCCGGTCCTTCCGCGTAAAACAACTCCATTCCGATCTTGACGTACGGGCGTTTTTCCCCGAACTTGTCAAGAAACGCGAATACTTCCTCCGCGCCGGAAAAATCCAGCGCCACAATCACATCCTCAGCCATGGGCACCTCCTATGATATCCGAAAGATTTTCGATTCCGTACTTCTCCATCACCCGCGGCAGATCTTCTACAATTTCCAGAGAAGCATACGGGTTGATGAGGTTGGCGGCACCTACGCCGACGGCGCTGGCGCCCGCCAGCATCATTTCCACCACTTCCTCCGCCGTGGAAACACCGCCGATGCCGATGATCGGAATGCTTACCGCCTCATAGACCTGGTACACCATCCGCAGCGCCACCGGAAAAAGCGCCTTACCGGAATACCCCGCAATCTTGTTGGCGATAATCGGTTTCTTTGTTTTCAGGGAAATGCGCATCCCGATCATGGTGTTAATCAGGCTGATGCCGTCTGCCCCGCCCTCCTCGCAGGTGCGGGCAATGGAAACGATATCGGTCACGTTTGGGGAAAGTTTGATATAAATCGGCTTGTCGGTCACTTCCTTCACCGCGTGGCAGACCTCATATACGCTTTCGCAGGAAGTGCCGAGCGCCATGCCACCGTTTTTGACGTTCGGGCAACTGACGTTGACCTCCAGAATGCCGACCTGTTCTTCCCGCCCGAGCGCTTCGCAGAGTGTTTTGTATTCTTCCACCGAAAAGCCACTGACATTGGCAATCACTTTTTTGCGGAAGAACTCTTTCATTTCTGGCAGCTCATGCGCCAGCACATGGGCAAGCCCCGGGTTTTGCAGCCCGATGGAGTTGACAATACCCGTATCGCTTTCCGCAATCCGTGGGGTCGGGTTGCCGAAGCGCGGCTCTACCGTCGTTCCCTTGAAAGAGAACGTGCCGAGGCGATTGATGTCGTACAACCGCGAAAACTCTTTCCCGTAACCAAACGTGCCGCTTGCGGGAATCACGGGGTTCTCCAGTTCCCAACCGGAGAGCGTCACCTTTGTGTTCACCATACCACTTCCTCCCTTTTCAGCACCGGCCCTTCCACGCAAATGCGTTTGCTGCCGTATTTTGTCTTGCAGGAACAGCCCATGCAGGCGCCGAAACCACAGCCCATACGCTCTTCAAAACTGTATTCTCCGCTACCGCGTACCACCGCCTCCATAGCGCGGAACATCGGCATGGGACCGCAGGCGTAAAAATACGTGTAAGCAAGGTTCGGAATCACGTCGGTCACATACCCGCGCACCCCCGCGCTGCCATCTGCCGTTGCCAGAATCGTGCGGGCGCCGAGCGCGTGGAACCGGTCGGTATAAAACGCCTCCGCCGCACGGTTAAAACCGAGCAGAACGATGGGTTCAGCACCCCGTTTCAGAAGTTCTTTGCAAAGCAGGTACATCGGCGGTACGCCGACCCCGCCGCCGACCAGCAGAGGGTAAGCGCCGCCCGCCGTCAGATCAAAGCCGTTGCCAAGACCCGTCAGGGTGTCGATTTCTGTTCCCGCCTCCATGCGGCTCATGATTTCGGTTCCGTGCCCGACCACTTTGTAAATCAGCGTCAGGGTGTCCCCTTCCTTATCACAGACCGAGATCGGACGGCGCAGATAGCAGCCGTCTATCTTCAGGTTGACAAACTGCCCGGGGCGGGTAATGGCGGAAAGGTCGCCGGTCAGGCGCATTTCATACACCTTCTCTGCCAGAGGGAAGTTATGCTCCACCCGGAGTAACACACGTTCCATGTTCTATCCTCCTTGATTTGATTTTTCTTTATTTTGAGAGGGGCAGTCGGTTTTCATGCATCGATTGTGGAAACGCCGAGCGTGGTTTCCTCCAACACATCCAGCAACACGCCTACGGTATCCAGCGCAGTGAACATGGTGATGTTGTTTTCGGTTGCCAGTGCGCGGATGCGATAACCGTCGGAATTTTCTCCGTTCGCGGCGACATCCCCTGTATTGATGACGTACGCAATGTGCCCCTGCCGCAGCGCATCCGGAATGTCGGGCGCGCCCTCGCTGATTTTGCGCAGCACACGGGTACGGATGCCGTTTTCCCGCAAAAACGCCGCCGTGCCACCGGTTGCCTCAATGTTAAAGCCCAAGCGGTAAAACCGCCGCACAAGGGACAGCGCCTCGGCTTTGTCTTTATCGCATACGGTCACAAACACTGTGCCGTAATTCTGAATCTTCATCCCCGATGCCTGCAGGGCTTTGTAAAGCGCACGGTTCAGGCGGTCATCATAACCGATTGCCTCGCCGGTTGATTTCATTTCGGGGGAAAGGTACGCATCCAACCCGCGAATCTTGCTGAAGGAAAACACAGGGACCTTGACGTAATGCCGCTTTTTCTCGGGCGGGTAGAGATCAAAGATCCCCTGCTCCTTCAGGCTCTTGCCGAGAATGACCTCGGTTGCAATATCCGCAAGACTGTAACCCGTTGCCTTGGAAAGGAACGGAACGGTGCGGGAAGAGCGCGGGTTGACCTCGATGATATAAACATCCTGATTCCGATCGACAATGAACTGGATGTTGAAAAGCCCTACAATGCCGATGGCAAGCCCCAGCCGTTTGGTATATTCCAGAACCGTACCCTTCACCCGGTCACTCAGGCTGAAAGGCGGATAAACGCTGATACTGTCGCCACTGTGTACGCCGGTCCGCTCTACCAGTTCCATAATGCCGGGCACGAAGACATCCCGCCCGTCGCAGATGGCATCTACCTCCACCTCTTTGCCGATGATATACTGGTCAACCAGCACCGGCTTATCCTCGCTGATCTCCACCGCGGTTTTGAGGTAGTGGCGCAGCCCGTCTTCATTCGCCACAATCTGCATGGCACGCCCCCCGAGCACAAAGGAGGGGCGCACCAGAACGGGGTAGCCGATCTCCCGCGCCGCCGCCACGCCGCTCTCGATGTCGGTCACGGCTCTGCCGCGCGGGGCGGGGATGGAAAGACGGGTAAGAAGTTCTTCAAACAGTTCCCGATCCTCTGCCCGGTCAATGGCATCGCAACCGGTACCGATCAGGGTCACGCCGTGTATGGCAAGCGGCTTTGCCAGATTGATAGCGGTCTGCCCGCCGAGGGAGGCGATGACACCGTCCGGCTGTTCTTTTTCAATGATGTTCAGCACATCCTCTACCGTCAGCGGTTCAAAATACAGTTTGTCGGCAGTGGTATAGTCGGTAGAAACCGTTTCCGGATTATTGTTGATGATAATGGCTTCGTATCCCGCGCGGTGAATGGTTCCGACCGCGTGAACGGTGGAATAGTCGAACTCCACCCCTTGCCCGATGCGGATCGGACCGGCACCGAGCACAATAATCTTCTTTTTTTCGTGATCGGTGCGTACCTCATCCTCCTCCGCGTATGTGGAGTAGAAATAAGGGATGTAAGCGTCAAACTCCGCCGCGCAGGAATCAATCATTTTATAGACGGGCAAAATGCGGTTTTTCTGCCGCAGCGCGCGCACGTCGTCCTCCGTCCACCCCCAGAGTTTTGCCACTGCGCGGTCGCAAAAACCGTATTTTTTGCAGCGTGCCAGAATCCCGGCATCCCCGGGGGCTGCCGCGCACGCCGCCTCCAGTTCCACAATGTGCGCCACCTTGGAGATAAAGAAAGCATCGATTCCCGTCAGGGAAACGATGGTTTCCTCTGCCGTTTTCCGGCGGAGCAGTTCCGCAATCATAAAGAGGCGGTCGTCGGTCGCTGTGCGGATGTAGGTAAGCAGTGCCTCATCCGACATCGCCGCCGCCTTGGCGGAAAAGAGGTGATAGGCGCCGACTTCCAGCGAGCGGATTCCCTTCAGAAGGCTCTCCTCCATCGTCCGCCCTACGCTCATGACCTCGCCCGTCGCTTTCATCTGCGTGGAAAGGCGGTTGCTTGCCCCCGCGAATTTGTCAAACGGAAACCGCGGCATCTTGGTCACCACATAATCCAGCGCCGGCTCAAAGCTGGCGGGGGTGTTGGCAAGCATGATTTCCTCTAACCGCATCCCCACAGCGATCTTTGCCGACACCCGCGCAATGGGAAAGCCGCTTGCCTTGCTGGCAAGTGCCGAGGAACGCGAAACACGGGGGTTGACCTCAATCACATAATAGCGAAACGAAGTCGGATCCAGCGCAAACTGCACATTGCAGCCCCCCTCAATCCGCAGGGAACGGATGATTTTCAGGGCGCTGTTCCGCAGCATCTGATACTCTTTGTTGGCAAGCGTCTGGCTCGGGCAGACCACCACCGAATCGCCCGTATGCACGCCGACGGGGTCGATGTTCTCCATATTGCAAACGACAATGGCGGTATCGTTTTTATCCCGCATGACCTCGTATTCAATCTCTTTGTAGCCGCGCACGCTTTTTTCAACCAGCACCTCGCCGACCGGGGAAAGCGCAAGCGCCTTTTCCATCAGCGGCAGGAACGCCGCCTCATCGTCTGCAAATCCACCGCCCGTGCCGCCGAGCGTGAATGCCGGGCGCAGCACCACAGGATAACCGATCTCACGCGCGGCACACAGCCCTTCTTCCGGCGACTTGGCAATACGGGAGGGGCAGACCGGCTCCCCAATCTCCTCGCAAAGCGACTTGAAAAGTTCTCTGTCCTCTGCCCTCTCAATGCTTTCGCTCCCCGTGCCGAGCAGTTCGGTCCGGCACTCGCGCAGCACGCCTTTTTTCTCCAGTTGCATGGCAAGATTCAGCCCGGTCTGCCCGCCGATGCTCGGCAAAATAGCATCGGGGCGCTCATAACGGATGATTTTTGCCACATATTCGAGCGTAAGGGGCTCCATATATACTTTATCGGCAATGGCGGTATCGGTCATAATCGTTGCGGGGTTGGAGTTGCAGAGCACGACCTCGTACCCCTCTTCCTTCAGGGCAAGGCACGCCTGCGTACCCGCATAATCAAACTCCGCCGCCTGCCCGATAACAATCGGTCCGCTGCCGATCACCATGATTTTTTTCAGATCTGTTCTCTTCGGCATACATATCCCTCCATCTGATTCAGAAATTCATCAAACAGGTACGCGCTGTCCTCCGGTCCCGGCGCACTTTCGGGGTGATACTGCACCGAAAAGACATGATCCTCCGCACAGCGCATCCCCTCCACCGTTCCGTCCAGCAGATTCACGTGCGTCAGGGTCAGCCCCGTCCCGGCAAGCGATGCGGCATCCACCGCATAACTGTGGTTTTGCGAGGTAATCTCCACCTTTCCCGTCAACAGATTTTTTACAGGGTGGTTCCCGCCGCGGTGACCGAATTTCAGTTTGTAGGTTTTTGCGCCGTACGCCAGCGCAATCATCTGGTGCCCGAGACAAATGCCGAAAATCGGCAACTCGCCGCGCAAATTCTGCACCAGGGAAATCACGGGGCGGACATCCTGCGGGTCGCCGGGTCCGTTGGAAAGAAACAGTCCGTCGGGCGACAGTTTTCGGATCTCCTCTGCCGGAGTATCATACGGCACAAGCGTCACACGACACCCGCGCCGGCAGATAGAACGCAGAATGTTGTGCTTGATGCCGCAATCCACCGCCACGACATGGAAGCGGGGTTGCGCGGCGGAAAACGTGCGCGCCGTTTTCGTACTGACAAGTGGCACCGCATCGTGCCGCTCAGGGTGGGCGGCAAGCAGGGCAAGCCCTTCTTCCACCGTGGTATCGGTAGGGCAAAGCGCCCCGCGCCGGCTGCCGAAATCCCGCAGGCTGCGCGTCAGGCGGCGGGTATCCACCCCGAAAAGCCCCGGGATTCCCTTCGCCCGGCACCAGTCCGAAAGCGTTGTTCCCGAACGGAAATTGGAAGGGGTGTCGCAACATTCCCCGACAATCAGCGCACCGATGGTCGGCACTTCCGTTTCGTTATCCTCCCCGTTCAGCCCGTAATTGCCGATCAGAGGGTAGGTCATGACCACTGCCTGATGGGTGTAGGAGGGGTCGGTCAAAATTTCCTGGTACCCCACCATGGAGGTGTTGAACACGACCTCGCACACCCGTGTTTCCTCGGCGCCGAATCCCATGCCGTCATACACGCTGCCGTCCTCTAAAATCAGTTTTCTTCTGTTTTCTGCCATACTGTTTTTCCTCCGCAAACCGTCAGCATACACTGCCCATATAC
>CAKSLR010000028.1 GCA_934467435.1 uncultured Eubacteriales bacterium
ACCGAAAAGCGCCTGCACCATGTCCAGACGGAAGCCGGTGTTCGCCACTTCGTTGAGGCGGGCGGTCATTTTCTTGATTTCGCGGTTTTCCAGCGCGTGGGCACGGGTAATTTCGGTCATTTCCACCATGTCCATCAGCCCTGCAGAGGCATTTTCCATATCCCGCCGGTATTCGCTGTTGCGGCGGGAAATGCCGCCGCGGAACAGGCGCACCGTGGCAACTGCCGTCGGCACGCACAGAAGGAAGAAGGCAAAAACCGTCAGGTTCATCGTAATGACGACCGAAAGGGCGGTAATCATGTTGATCAGCACGCCGGGAATGTTGGAGAAAATCTGGTCGGAGAGCGACTGTACCGTTTCCACATCCCGCATCAGTTTGGACTGAATCCGGCCGCTCTGCATCTCCTTGTGGAAGGTGATGGAGAGTTGCTGCAATTTCCGCACCATGGCGCCGCGCAGACCTGCCTCCACCCGCCGTACCACAAGGCTGTGGAACCGGATGTAGAGCATATGCGTCGGGATATTGAGCAATAACAGGAACACCATAATGCCGATGTTGATGAGAAGGCGGGCGACCACGTCCCCTTCCCGGTAGGTTACGGCGTTGATGATGTTGGCGGTGACCACCGGCAACGCGAGCACAGGGCTGGTCTTGATGAAGTAAAAGAACATCGAGACAAGCAGTTCCCGCCAGAAGCGGCGATACATACGGAACAGAATGTGAAAAGGCTTGGTGTCGCTTGTCAGGTAGGTATCGATGAAATCCTGCTCCAGGGCTATGACTTCATCATCCGAAAACATCTGCTTTTCGGGGGTCTCGGCAGTCCGCCGATTGTCGGTTTTTTCCGTTGTTGCCATAACGGATACCTCCGCAGTTTCTCTTGTTCTTGTTTTTCAAAAACGCGCTGCTTGCATCGTACGGGCATTGTACCATAGGCAATTCGGAAAGTCAAGGGGTTTTTCAAAAAAAGTTCACAAAAAATCGGGTGAAAAAACCTTGCTTTTTCTACACGGAAAATGGCGAAAAAATTTGACAATTTGCCCGCGAAAATGTATAATAAGGATAATAAATCGGAAAAAGGAGAAACGATCGTGCAAGAAAAAGATAATCAGCCGCAGAATGCGGCAAAAAAGCCGTCCCGCTTCGCCGCCTTCCTTTCCCGCAAAGGGGTCACTCTGTCCCCGCGGCTTTATTTTGTGACCGCCATGGGGCATATGGCACTGGCTCTGTTTGCCACCCTTCTGATGGGTACTATCCTCAGTACCATCGGTAAATATACGGGTTGGCAGATCATGACCGACGCCGCCTCCTACGCCACCGCCGCCACGGGCGCCATTCTCGGCGTTGCCGTTGCCTCCGCCCTTTCCGCACCGCCGCTCGTTTTGTGCAGCGCAGGCGTGGTCGGGCTGGCAGGGTACAGTCTCGGCGCCGCCTTTTCCATCGGCGGGGCGGAAAAAATGCTCACCGCCGGACCTGCGGGCGCTTTCCTTTGTGCGCTGATTGCGGTGGAACTCGGGAAGATGGTTTCCAAAGAAACCCGCATGGATATTCTTGTAACCCCCTTTGTTACCATCCTGTCTGGGTATCTCATCGGTCTCTTGGCCTGCCCGGCGGTAGCGTACATCATGTACTGGCTCGGGGAATTTCTCAACAGCGCTACCGAAATGCAGCCGATTCTGATGGGCGTTCTGATCTCGGTGGTCGTGGGCATGATTCTTACGCTGCCGATCTCTTCCGCCGCTATTTGCGCCATGATCGGCATTTCCGGCATTGCGGGCGGCGCCGCGGCTGCCGGCTGCTGTGCGCAGATGGTGGGGTTTGCCGTCATCAGTTTCCGGGAAAACGGGTTCGGCGGGCTGGTTGCCCAGGGGCTCGGAACCTCTATGCTGCAAATGGGTAACATCGTGCGCAATCCGCGTATCTGGATTCCCGTTACCCTTGCCTCCGCCATCACGGGACCGCTTGCCACCGCGGTTTTCCGGCTGGAATGTGTCGGCGTGAACGCCGGTATGGGTACCTGCGGGTTGGTCGGTCCGCTCGGCATTCTGACCGCGACCGAGGAGAAGAACGCCCTCTTCTACATCGGGCTGGTGCTGGTCTGCTTTGTGCTGCCCGCGATTCTCTCGCTCCTCTTCGCCGCGCTCCTGCGGCGCATCGGCTGGATCCGGGAAGGGGATCTGAAACTGCAAAACGTCTGAGAGAAGGCAGCCGTCGGTATCCCGGCGGCTGCCTTTTTCTCGGTTTGAAAACTTTTTGCGTCCAAACCGTAAAAGCGTTCCCGCGCCGCTTGACCCCCCACCGCCGGGATATTATAATATTCGTAGAAGAAAATTCAAGTCAGGAAAGGAAATGCCATGCTGCAACTGAAACATATCAAAAAAGTGTATGGCACGCAGGGGGCAGATGTCGTTGCCCTGCGGGATATCAATTTAACCTTCCGCCAAAGCGAGTTTGTCTCCATTTTGGGGCAGTCGGGGTGCGGAAAAACAACGCTGCTGAACGTCATCGGGGGGCTTGACCACTATACATCGGGCGATCTTGTCATTGAGAACCGCTCCACCAAAGAGTTCCGGGATGCGGATTGGGATGCCTACCGGAACCATTCCATCGGTTTTGTGTTTCAGAGTTACAACCTGATTCCGCACCAGAGTGTGCTTGCCAATGTGGAACTGGCACTGACCCTTTCTGGCGTTTCGCGCGCCGAGCGCCGCGCCCGCGCGCGGGAGGCGCTTTGCCGCGTGGGGCTGGGCGACCAACTGCACAAAAAACCGAACCAGATGTCGGGCGGGCAGATGCAGCGCGTTGCGATTGCACGGGCACTGGTCAATAACCCCGAGATTCTGCTTGCCGATGAACCGACGGGCGCGCTTGATTCCGCCACCAGCGTGCAGATTATGGAGATCTTAAAAGAAATTTCCACGGACCGGCTGGTGATTATGGTGACCCATAACCCCGAACTTGCCGAGCAGTATTCCACCAGAATCATTCGTCTGCTGGACGGGCAGGTGGTGGGGGATTCCAACCCCTGCACGGAGGAGGAGATCGCAGCGGCAGCCGCTACCCCTGCGCTTTCCCGGAAGGAACAGAAAAAGAGAAAAGACCCGAAGACCAAGCATACCTCCATGTCGTTCTTTACGGCGCTCGGGCTTTCGTTCCATAACCTGATGACCAAAAAGGCGCGCACGTTCCTGACCAGTTTCGCGGGTTCTATCGGCATCATCGGCATTGCGCTGATTCTTTCCGTTTCGCAGGGGGTGCAGTTGTATATCAACAGCGTGCAGCAGGATACGTTGACCGCCTACCCTATTACGCTGCAAAAGGAACAGGTGGACATCAGCGGGATGCTCGGCGCCCTGATGGGGGAAAAGGATGACGGCAAGGAACACGAGGACGGAAAGATTTATTCCAGCATGGTGATGTACCGCCTGCTGGAAACCTTCTTCTCACCGGATAAACAGCAAAATAATCTCGGCGCCTTCCGCAAATATATGGAGGCGCACCCCGAAACCTTCGGGGACTATACCACGGCGCTGCAGTACGTGTTCAAAACCAACTTCAACGTTTATACCACCGATGTGGCGGGCAATACCGTGATTGTGGATGCGGCGGAGGTGTTCAACTCTGCCCTTGGGGATGTTTCTTCTTCTTCCATGATGACCTCGTATTCTTCACTCGTTTCCTCGTCCTCCACTATGGAGATCTGGAGCGAGTTGATTGCGGGGAAGGAGGACGCGAACGGGAATCGCGCCCCGGTCAGCCCCGTGCTGAAAGAACAGTATGAACTGCTTGACGGCAAGTGGCCCGAGGCGGCGAATGAGGTTGTGCTGATCGTCAACTCCCGCCATGAGATTTCGGATATGGTTCTCTATGCGCTCGGTCTGCGGGACCGCGGTGAGCTTTCGGATATTCTTGCCGCCATTATGGCAAAATCCGACTACACCGAGATCAAATCCGAAAGCTGGGAATACCGGTATCTGCGCGAGAACATCGGGCTTTCGTTGGTTCTGCCCACTGATTTTTATACGGAGGTGACCCCCGCGGGGGCAGACCGCCGTCTGTGGGCAAAGACCGAGAGTGTGGAACAGGCGACCCGCACGGGGCTGCCACTGAACATCTGCGGTATCATTGCCCCGGCAGAGGGCAGCACGACTTCCCCAATCTCCGGTGCCCTCGGCTACACCTATCACCTGACGGATTATATCATTGACCGGGCGATGCAGAACGAAATGGTGCAATACCAGATGCTGCCCGGGAACGAGAATTACGATGTACTGACCGGGCTGCCGTTTGTGCGCAGCGGGGAAGACGAAAAGACCGATGCCGAAAAGCGGGCGGAGTTCCTTTCGTATGTGGCAAACCTGAGCGCCAGGGAAAAATACGATCTTCTGCTTGCCATCAGCGCAACGATTCCGGAGGCGATGTTAAAGAAGCAGGTGGACGGTATCATGGCACAGTTCCGCGCCCCCGAATGGACGGAGGATGCCCCGGTGTACGACCGCGCAAAAATGGAGAAGATGATCAAAGACAATTTCTCCGCGTTCGGCGTGCAGGCATCGGCAGATCTGGTTGAAAAATACATCGCCCGCCTGAGCGATGAAGAACTGGCAAACCTGATTCGCAGTGCGGCAGAGAGCGCCGTGAAGGAACAGTACAGCCGTGCGGCAAAGGCGCAGGTAGAGGAAATGCTGGATACCGTGATGCCTGCTGAGCTGGAGGCATACAAGGCGGCGGTGCTTTCCGGGCTGACGACGAAAGAGGCGAAAATTTATTACCTCTCGGAGCGTTATACTGCCCTGACCTCGCTGCCGAAGGAAGCGTACCTTTCTTACCTGATGGGGTGCGACGATGCACAACTGGATGCACTGCTTGACGATTTGCTGACCATTGAGGGGAACACCTACCTCGCCGGCCGTGCCAAAGAGGAAGCATACCGTGCGACCAAGGCAGCTGCGATGCTGGATGCCCGCCTTGCCGCGCTGACAGCGGACAGCGACTTTACGCCGCTTTATGATGCGCATATGCCTTCCGGCACTTCAAAATCCACCCTGGCGGAGAATCTTGAAAACTTCGGCGTAGTGGATCGCGAATCCCCCGACAAAATCGTGATTTACGTTGCCACGTTTGAAGATAAAGAGAAGATCTCGGCGGGCATTACCGCCTACAACAGCGGCGTGTCAAGCGAAGGGGACAAGATTCAATATACCGATTATGTCGGGCTGCTCATGTCTTCCGTTACCACGATCATTGATGCCATCTCGTATGTGCTGATTGCGTTTGTCGCCATTTCTTTGGTGGTATCCTCGATTATGATCGGCATTATCACCTATATCTCGGTTCTGGAACGGACGAAGGAAATCGGCATTCTGCGCGCCATCGGCGCATCGAAGCGCGATATTTCGGGCGTCTTCAATGCAGAAACGCTCACCATCGGCTTTGTGTCGGGGGGCATCGGCATTGCCATTACGCTCTTCTTCATTCTCATCATCAACATCATTCTCCACGCGCTGACGGGAATTCCGAATCTGAATGCGGTGCTGCCGTGGAAGGCGGGAGTCGCGCTGGTCGCTATCAGCATGTTCTTAACCTTCATTGCCGGGCTTTTGCCCTCGCGCATCGCAGCAAAGAAAGACCCTGTCATTGCGCTGCGGACCGAATAAAAAACAAGGGGCGCCCCCGCAGGGGGCGCCCCTTAAAAAAAGCGATAACCGGGCAGCCCTGCGGCTGCCCGGTTATGTTTCAGTTCTCCCAGTTGTGGAAGACGTTCGTGATGTCGTCGTTTTCTTCCAGTTTGTCAAGCAGGTTCTGCATGTTGTTGATGTCATCCTCGCTTGTCAGAGTGACATAAGTGGACGGCACCTTTGCCCGCTCCGCCGAGGCGATGGTATAGCCTTTTGCCGCCAGCGCTTCGCTGATGGCGTACACATCGTCCGGCTCGGTGTAGATTTCATAAACATCCTCACCGCTCTCAAAGTCGGTCGCACCGGCTTCCAGTGCCTCTTCCATCAGTTTGTCTTCCACCACTTCTTCGTCCTCGTCTGTGATGATAATCACGCCCTTTTCCGAGAAGAGGAAGGAAACGCAGCCCATCGTGCCGAGGTTGCCGCCGTATTTGGAAAAGAAGTGGCGCACATCCCCCGCCGTGCGGTTTTTTGAGTCGGTGGCTGCCTCCACAATCACGGCAACCCCGCCGGGGCCGTAGCCCTCATAGGTCATCTCTTCATACACCGCGCTGTCTTTATCGAGAGATTTTTTGATGGCGCGTTCAATGTTATCGTTCGGCACGTTGTTTGCCTTGGCTTTGGCAATCAGGTCGCGCAGTTTGCCGTTGGTGTTCGGGTCGCCGCCGCCCGCGCGGACGGCAACGGCAATCTCTTTGCCGATCTTGGTGAAAACGCCCGCTTTTGCCGCGTCGGTCTTTTCTTTTTTATGTTTGATGTTGTTCCATTTGCTATGTCCTGACATGGGAATTCCTCCTCTTAAATCTTCTCGGTTTTTTTCAGACAGATCAGGGTCAGCGCACGCCCGAGCACCGTATGAACGGCATCGGTCATGGCAATGCGCGCATCGCGCACCGCGGGGTCGCTGCAATTCAGAATCTGGCAGTCGTGGTAAAAACGGTTAAACGCCGCGCACAGGTCAAGAATGTAACGGGTGATGTACGACGGCTCGTAATCGGCAAGGGCTGCCTGCACGGTGGCAGGAAAGGCGGAGAGCGTTTTGCACAGGGCAAACTCCGCATCGCTGACCGCATAGTGTGCCATGCTGCCCTGCCCACCGGCGCGTGCGAGAATGCTTGCCGAGCGGGCATAGGTGTACTGGGCGTAAGGGCCGGTGTTGCCGTCAAAGGAGAGGGCATCCTCCAGGACAAAGTTAATGTCCCGCATCCGATTGTTGGAGAGATAGTGGAACACAATGGCGCCGACGCCGACTGCCTCCGCCACCTCGTCCGGGTTTTCGATGTTTGGATTCTTTTCCAGCGTAATGGCGCGCGCCTTTTCAATCGCCTGTGTGAACAGGTCTTTCAGCAGCACCACGTTTCCCGTGCGGGTTGCCAGTTTGGCACCGTTGATGCTAACCGTGCCGTAGGGCACGTGCACCAGCCGGTCTGCCCACGGGTAGCCCATCAGTTCAATGACCTTGAACCACTGGGCAAAATGCAGACTCTGCCCGGCAGAGGTGACATAAATGCACTTGTCAAAATGGTAGGTCTCCATCCGGTAGACCGCCGCGGCAATATCGCGCGTGGGGTAGAGGGTAGAACCGTCCCGCTTCAGAATCAGGCAGACCGGCATGTTGTAGGCGGAAAGGTTGACGACCGAGGCGCCGTCGTCAAGTTCCAGCAGGTTCTTTTCCCGCATGACTTCAATCTGGCGGGGCATTTTGTCGGTGTAAAAACTCTCGCCGTTGTAGGAATCAAAGGTAATGCCGAGTTGGCGGTAGGTCTTTTGATATTCCCGCAGGCTGATTTCGATAAACCATTTCCAAAGGGCAATGTTCTCGGGGTCATGCGCCTCCAGTTTGGCAAATTCCGCACGGGCGGCGTCGTTAAGGCTCTCGTCTGTCTCCGCTTCCTGGTGGAAACGCACATAAAGACGTACCAGTTCGTCAATTTCACCCTTTTCCACCGCTTCCCGAGAGCCCCAGCGGCGGTAAGCCACAATCAGTTTGCCAAACTGCGTGCCCCAGTCACCGAGGTGGTTGATGCCGATGCAGTGATACCCCGCAAACTGGTGTAGTAGTTTCAGCGAATGACCGATGACCGTGGTGCCGAGGTGCCCGATGTGAAAAGGTTTTGCCACGTTGGGGGAAGAGTAGTCAATCACTACGGTTTTTCCTTCTCCGCAGCGGGGGGAACCGTACATGTCCCCCGCTTCTCGCACGGCGCCGATCACCCGTTCCGAGAATGCGGCGCGGTCGATAAAAAAGTTCAGGTAGCCGCCTGCGACTTCCACACGTGCAATTTCGTCACAGGAGATGTCGGCGGCAAGCATGGCGGCAATCTGCGGCGGCGCTGCCCGCAGCACGCGGCTCAACTTAAAGCAGGGAAGGGCAAGATCCCCCATCGCGGGGTCGGGCGGGTACTCCAGCATAGCGGCAATCTCATCTGCCGTCAGGGCGGCGGCAGGGAAGTGCGCGGCACTTGCTGCTGCAATCGCTTCTGCCACTTTTTTCTTCAAAACCAGCATCATCGAATCCTTCTTTTTCTGAAATCCGCGGGTACCGAACGACCTGCTGCCCGCGTATAATTCAACTATTATATTATATACGACAGCACTCGGTTTTGCAAGCCCTACTTGCCGGCCTTTCGTAATTTTTTCGCTTTTATATAAAAAAACACGGGCATCGACGTCCGGTTTTGTCAAAAAAGCCCGCCGGTGTTTCCATATCGGCGGGCGGTATTCAGATTTCTTCTTCCTCTTTTTTCCGGAAACCGGAAGGGCGGCGCATCTGTTTGAGCAGTGCGCTCTTCATCTTGCTTTCATGCCGGAACCCGGCGTCCGCTGCGCGGCGGAACCATTGCTCCGCCAGTTTGTCGTCCTGCGTTACCCCGAAACCGAAAGCGTAGTGGCAGCCGACCGCGCCCATGGCGCGGGCGTTGCCCAGTTCCGCGGCAATCAGGCGCAACTTCAGCGCCCCGTCCACATCCCCGCGATGGAGGCAGGCGGCAGAAGAGGCATACACCCGCCGCGCGAGTTTTTTCTTGCGCTTTTCGTTATTTTCGTCCAGCAGTTCTTTTGCCTGCTCCACCCCGTGCTTTTGCGCCCGGCGCAGGTATTCATCGGCAAGCCGGTAACTGTAGGGCAGACCGCCCGTCCCGTGCAGGTAGCAAAGGGCAAGGTTAAGTTCGGCTACGCCGCTGTCCTGTTCCGCCGCCATGCGGTAGTAGCGGACGGCGGTGCGCACATCCGCCTCACACCCCAGCCCGTTCTGGTAACAGAAGCCCAGGTTGCACTGTGCGCCGCGATGCCCGCAGGCTGCCGCAATACTGTAGTATTCCACGGCTTTTTCATAGTCGCCCGCCTCGTAGGCGGCAACGCCGTTGTTATAGACCTCGGTGCGCCCCGCGCGGATGGTGTTGATGCGTTCCACGGCTTCGCCATATCCCTGCAGCGCTGCTTTCTCGTACCATTTCATCGCTTCGGTGATGTCCCGTTCGGTCATCTTGCCTTCAAAATAACAGTTTGCCACCTGACACTGGGCGCGGGCAAGCCCGCCTTCGGCAGCACGGAGGTAGCAGGCAAACGCCTGTTTCTCATCCGGCTCGGTGCCGCGACCGTAGCGGTAGCAGTCGCCAAGGTTCACCCACGCCATGGGGTAGCCGCCCTCTGCCGCATACCGGTACCACAAAAGCGCCGCATGCTCGTCCTGCTGCACGCCCTGCCCCTTTTCAAAGCAGACGCCGAGGTTGTTTTGCGCGTGGGCGTATCCGTCCCGCGCCGCCAGACTGTACATCAGCGCGGCAACGTCATATTTGCCCTCGCCGAAGGCGCGGTAACCGAGTTCAAACCGATCCTCGTTCCGGCTCTTGATCTCAATGCGCGCCGGCACTTCGGAGAATACGTGACCGCCGAGACGTTCAATCATTTTATCCGCCGCGCGGATGCCGCCGTTATAGGCAATTTCGGCATAGTATTTTTCATAGGCGCTGTTCTGCCGCACGCCGGTGCCGTTATGATACATCTCGGCAAGCTGGTAGGCGGCAAGAAAATCCCCGCCGTCACATGCCTGGGTGTACCAGTAAGCGGCGCGCAGGGGGTTGGCGGGAATCCCTTCCCCCGTGGCGTAGCAGTCACCCAGCACCCGCCGCGCCGCGGCGACCCCGAGTTCCGCCGCCACCCGCAGCCAGAAATAGGCGCGATCCACCTCCGGTGTGCCCATATATTTTTTGCGCAGCAGCATGGCAAGGCGGTACGCCGCCTCCGCATTCCCCTGCTCGGCGGAATAACGGTAATACGCCACTGCATAAGAGGGGCTGCGCGGCACGCCCGTGCCGTCCTCATAGCACATTCCGAGAGCAAACTGCGCCGGGGCATACCCGTATTCCGCCGCGCGGCGGTACGCCTCTGTCTTTTCTTTCACCGAGGCGGCGGGAATGGCTTCCGCCTCGCTCCACAGTGCTTCGATCTCGGCAAACGGCAGCGTACAATCCTGCGCGCAGAACGGACATTTTACCACATTTCCCGCGCACTGCCACTCACTGCCGCAATTTTTGCATTTCATGAAGTTCCCTCCGCATCTAAGACAAGGTATCCTATATTATATTTATTGTACCATGAATTCCCGTTTTGTCAAGCGCCTTGCGGGAAAAAAACTGTGTTTTCCCCATTTTTCAGAAACGCGGCGAAAAATGCGGAGGGCGGACGGAAAAAGGGGGACGGGCGCGCATTTTCTTCGGAAAGAACTCTTGCATTTTTTTGCAAAACGTGGTACACTAAGAGGAGAATCAGGATCACGGAGGAATCCCGCATGGAGATTCGACGGTTGCACGCGGAACATTACGGGGAGTTGCTGACCTTGCTGAATTCCGTCTTTGCACGGGAAAATCATTGCCCCGGTACCGATTTCGAAAAAGATCTGCCCAAAATGTGGGGGCACAGTGAAGAAAAAATGGGGCGCCACTTCGCCGCGTTTGACGGCGGACGTATGGTGGCGGCGCTCGGGGTTTATCCCATTCCCGTCCGGGTGGGGGAGCGTTCGCTGCTCTTTGCCACGGTCGGCAATGTTGCCACACACTGGGATTACGAAGGACGCGGGTGCATGACAGCGCTGATGACGCGCGCCATGGAAGAGCTATGTGAGATCGGTGCCGATGTCTCCCGCCTTGGGGGGCTTCGCTCTCGCTACGGGCGCTTTGGGTATGAAGGGTGCGGTACCAACGCGGTATATCGCCTAACGGCACGGAACCTGGCGGAGCAGGAGACGGGCGCCCCGCTTACCCTGCACAAGGTCGGGCAGAACGATGGGGAACTGCTTGCGTTCATCTCGGCGCACTGCCGTGCGTTTTCCATGTATGCCGAACGCCCCGATGCGGATCTTTACGCCATTCTGACCGCCTGGCGCCATGTGCCCTATGTGGCAATGGAGGGCGGGCGCCCGGTGGGGTACCTTGTCCTCTCCCGGAACGGAAAGGAAATTCCCGAGTTCGGCGCAACGGAAGAAAAGGATCTGCTCCGGGTCCTTGCCGCAGGCGTGGCGCTTGCCGGCGGGGAAGCGGAGTTTTCGGTGGGGGTTGCGCAGCGCTCCCGCGTGCGGCTGCTGGACGCCATAGCGGAGAGTTACTGCCTGGTCTGCCCCTCCCGCTTCAAAATTCTGCACTTTGCGAAGGTGGCGGACGCATTTCTTGCCCTGAAGGCAAAGGATGCCGATTTTCTGCCCGGGGCTGCCACGCTCGGCATCACGGGGGAGCCGACCATTCGTTTGTATTGTGAAGGTGGCAGGGTCGGTTGTGAGGAAACCGATGCCGCGCCGGATCTGACCCTTTCTCCGCTCATGGCAACGCGGCTGCTGTTCGGCCCGCTGCCGCCCGATGCCGTGGCGGATGCCATTCCCGCCGCGCTGCGGCAGTTCTGCCCCCTGCCCCTTTGCTGGAATACGCTGGACCGCGTCTGACGCGCGGGGCTGTCATAAATAAACCAAACCCGAAAGGAGGAATCGTTTTGCCGCGTGCCGGAAAAAAGACCACGTTTATCACCCAGGCGGCGATGATTGCCGCCATTTACGCGATGCTGACGTATGCCTGCGCGCTGTTCTCGCAGGGGATGTTTCAGTTCCGCATCGGCGAGGCGATGATGATTCTGCCTTTCTTCACCCCCGCTGCCATCCCCGGGCTGGTCATCGGGTATATGATCGGATATTTTCTGCTCGGCAGCCTGTGGGATGCGATTTTCGGTGCGCTTGCCGCCGGGGTCGCCGCCACGCTGACCTGGCTGATCGGCAGGTACTGGGGCAAATACCGGTTTGCCCGCTTTCTTGCATCCGTACCGCCCATTCTTACGACCGCCATGGTCATGCCGCTGATTCTGATGTATGTTTATGGGAGTACGGAGGTTTATTGGCTTATCCTTCTCATGGTCGTCGGGGGGGAGAGCCTGACCTGTTTCGGGCTCGGGCAACTCTTTTTTCAGTTGGTATTGCGCTACCGTAAATATCTGCATCTTTGAACTTGGCGGGCTGCCCGCGCGGCTCTTGTCGCCCGCTATGGCAAAAAAGGAGAAATCTGATATGAATGAATCGAAACTCGATCGGGTTCTGCACCATTTTCTTGCACTTTGCGCTCTGCCGCACCCCTCGCACCATACCGCGGCGGCGGCGGCTTACTGTTGCCGCTTTGCCGGGGAACACGGGCTGTTTTCGACAATGGATGCCGCAGGGAATGTGCTGATCCGCAAAGCGGCATCGGCGGGGATGGAGGATCGCCCCGGCGTGATTTTACAGGGGCACCTGGACATGGTGGCGGAAAAAGACCCCGGCGTAACGATAGATTTTGAAAAGGACGGGCTGGATGTGTTCCGTGAGGGCGATCTGCTCGGCGCACGCGGCACCACGCTCGGTGGGGACGACGGCATTGCCGTTGCCATGATTCTTGCCGTGCTGGAGGACGAGAGCCTGCCGCATCCTGCCATCGAAGCGGTATTTACCACCGATGAAGAGGTGGGGATGCTCGGCGCGGACGCGATGGATCTGTCGGTGCTCCGCGGGCGGCGCCTGCTCAACCTGGATTCGGAGGACGAAGGCATTCTCACCGTTTCCTGCGCGGGCGGCGCGCGGGTGGATCTTTCGACTCCCGGCACCCGCACCCGCACGGCAGGACCGCTTTACACCGTTTCGGTCAGCGGTCTGCTCGGCGGTCATTCGGGTACCGAGATTGATAAAGGGCGTGCGAATGCCAACCGCCTGCTTGCCGAACTGCTGCACGGGCTTTGCGGGAAATACCCGGTTTCCCTTGTCACCTTTGCGGGCGGCAGTAAGGATAACGCCATTCCGAACACTGCGGAATGCAGTTTTTATGCCCCGGCGGAGGCAGCCTCGGATGTGGAGCGCTTTGCCGCCGCACAGAAAAAGGCGTACCGGGATGCCGACCCTGCACTGTCGCTGACCTATACCGTTGCCAAAACCAGCACCGTGGCGTGGGATGCCGAAAGCACCCGCCGCATGGTCACGCTGCTTTTCGATATTCCCTGCGGGGTGGTTGCCATGAGCGCGGATATGCCGGGGCTTGTGGAAACCTCCCTGAACCTCGGAATCGTCAGAACCGAAAAGGGCGGGCTTGCCGCTACGTATTCGGTGCGCAGTTCGCGCGCGGCAGCGAAAGAAGCGCTGCTTTCGGAGATCCGCACTGCCGCTGCGGCGGCGGGTGCCGATGTGACCGTGCGGGGGGATTACCCCGCCTGGGAATATCAGAAAGAATCGCCCCTGCGCGATACCGTATGCCGCGTGTACCGGGAACTTTACGGGAAAGAGATGCAGGTCGTTGCCATTCATGCGGGGTTGGAATGCGGCATTTTCAGCAGCCGCCTGCCCGGGGTGGAGTGCGTTTCCTTCGGCCCGGATATGCAGAATATCCACACTACGCGGGAGCGGCTTTCGGTTTCTTCCACCGCGCGGACGTATGAATTGCTGACGCGGGTGCTTGCCGCCCTTTGACGAGAAAACGCCCTTCGGGGCGTTTTTTGGTGGGTTGAAAAGTCCATATTTTGTGCCGAAATATCCATTTTATCCTGCCGCGCTTTATGGTATGATAAATCTCGGCGTGCGGAATTACCGCAACGGGGAGGATTTTTATGAAAGAAAAGCGTTATATCGGTACCTATCCAAAAATCGGCATCCGCCCGACCATTGACGGGCGGCGGGGCGCACTTGGTGTGCGGGAGTCACTTGAAGCGCAGACCATGAATATGGCACGTGCGGCGGCGGAACTGTTTCGCACCAACCTGACCTATACCGACGGTACCCCGGTGGAGGTGGTCATTGCGGATACCACCATCGGCCGCGTGGCGGAAGCCGCCGCGTGTGAAGAAAAGTTTGCCCGCGAAGGGGTCGCCGTTACCCTGACCGTAACCCCCTGCTGGTGCTACGGGGCGGAAACCATGGATATGAACCCGCACACCATCAAAGGCGTGTGGGGCTTTAACGGAACCGAGCGCCCCGGTGCCGTCTACCTTGCCTCGGTGCTTGCCACGCATGCACAGAAGGGGCTGCCCGCCTTCGGAATTTACGGGCATGACGTGTGCGCGGCAGACGACAGCGAAATTCCCGCGGACGTGAAGGAAAAACTTCTGCGTTTCGGCCGTGCCGCCATTGCCGCCACCACCATGCGGGGTAAGTCTTACCTGCAGATCGGCTCGGTTACCATGGGCATCGGCGGTTCGATTATCAGCCCCGATTTTATCGAGGACTACCTCGGAATGCGGGTGGAGTCGGTGGACGAGGTGGAGATGATCCGTCGTATGACCCTTGGCATTTATGATGAGGAAGAATACCGGCGTGCGCTGGCGTGGACGAAACAATACTGCTGCGAAGGGTTTGATAAAAATCCGCCCACCCTGCAAAAGACCCCTGCCGAGAAGGAAAAAGACTGGGAATTTGTCGTCAAGATGGCGTTGATTATCAAGGACCTGATGAACGGCAATGACCGTCTGCCGAAGGGGTGCGAGGAAGAGGCAGTCGGGCACAACGCCATTGCCGCCGGGTTCCAGGGGCAGCGGCAGTGGACGGATTTTTATCCGAACGGCGATTTTGCCGAGGCCATGCTCAATACCTCCTTTGACTGGAACGGGGCGCGGGAGCCGTATGTGCTGGCGACCGAAAACGACGTTCTCAACGGGCTTGGTATGCTGTTTATGAAACTGCTGACCAACCGTGCGCAGATTTTTGCTGATGTGCGGACCTACTGGAGCGCCGATGCGCTGAAAAAAGCGGCGGATTACGAACTGACGGGTCATGCAAAAGAGGCAGGCGGCTTCATCCACCTCATCAACTCGGGCGCGGCGTGTCTTGACGCCTGCGGGGAAGTGAAGGACGCTGCCGGCGCCCCCACCATGAAACCCTGGTATGAGATGACCGGGGAAGACCAGAAGACCGTAATGGCGCACACGACCTGGAACTATGCCGACTGCGGCTATTTCCGCGGCGGCGGGTATTCCTCCCGCTTTGCCACCCGTGCCGAAATGCCCTGTACCATGATTCGCCTGAATCTGATCAAGGGGCTCGGCCCCGTGATGCAGATTGCGGAAGGGTGGACAGTGCACTTG
>CAKSLR010000029.1 GCA_934467435.1 uncultured Eubacteriales bacterium
CCACAAAGCGACGCTCGAGAAGAAAATTCCGCATCGCCTCCACCAGTGTGGTCTGCAGGGCAATCATCAGTTGATTCTCATCCCGGCGCAGGTCAATCCAACGGTAATCCATCCGCGCCTCGATTTCCGAGTCTGCCTGAATCGGCAGCCCCTCGGCAAGCGAGTCAATCTGCAGGGTATCCGCCAACATTTCTCTGCCGCCCATCCGCACGGACGGATTGATTTTGACCGCGCCCTCCACCGTGATAACGGAGTGAGGGGTTACCGTGACGATATCGGGAAGTTTGTTTTTGTCAAATGTGATCTGAATCCGACCGGTGATATCCTTGAGCACGACAAACGCGCCCCACTTCATCTGCCGGATGGTGTCCACAAACCCACGGACACGGCAGGGCTGGTCGGTCGGGAGTTCGGCGATATAAGTTCTTTTCATGCAGTCCTCTTTTCCGCCGGGGAAAATTCCGGCGCTCTGTGAATATGAATATTATAGTACGACACTTGCATCTTGTCAAGAGCCGATTGCGGCGGTTTGCCTGATTTCTTCATCCCGCGCCGCTGCCACCACGCGGTCTAAGTACGCCACCCACTTCGCCACCGCGCGGCGGTCTGGGGTGGGGTACATATACAGCAGCATGTTGTTGTAATAGATATCGAACTCGGTCGCCACCGTTGCGGGAAAGGCGACAATGCTTTCGGTGCGGCGGGAAAACGAAACCGGCTTGCCAAACACTTCCCCCGCAAATGTAAAGTTCTCGGCATCCATGCGGATATGGGCGTGCCCGGCGTGGGGATCCATATTTCCCTTTTCATTGACAGAGCCGATATCGGCGTCACATTCCATACATTCGTGCGCGGGGTCCATCTCTGCACACTGCCAGTCATACCACGAAAGAATGGAGGAAAAGCGTGTTCCGGAAAGGCGGTAATGCCCGTCCAGTTCCGCCCGCATCCCGCAATCGCAGAAAATGGCGTTCTTCTCGGTATGCAGGGTAAACTCCCGCCTGCAGGAAGGGCAGCGCCACAAAATGCCGTCAAGCCCCTCCGCCATGCGGGGGGAGCGGTAAACAACATCCTGCATGACAGCAAAATCGTCATGGGTCACAGCGTCCTGCATCCGCGCTTCGATCTCGGCGGGGGTCAGGGCGGCGACTTCTTCTTTTGTGAGCAGTTTTTCGGTGCGGACGAGAATCCTTCCGCGCCGGGCAGCCTTTGCCCATTTGGGGAAGGTGAGCGTGGCGCCGTTTGCCGTGACAACATACACGGCAAGCCCCAGTTTTTTCGCAAGCATTCCGCTTCCCTCGGTCACGCGCCCGGTTCTGCCGCAAAGCGAGAGCCGTCCCTCGGGAAACAGGATGACCGTATTCCCCTCTTTGCCGGCGCGCAGGGTGTTCAGCACGGTGCCGACATCGGGGCAAAACATTTTTTTGGTCACGATATGCGCCAGTTTCAGAAGGGGGCGCAGTTTCGGTTTGGCAAGAAAGTGCTCGCTGACCACAAACGTCGGGCGTACCGGCGGAAAAACCGCCATGCCGACCAGCCAATGATCCTTGGCGGAGGTATGCGGCGCAATGACCAGCCCCTGCCCGCGGTGCAGTTCCCGCAGCGCCTCGCTCTTTTCGATCACAAGCCCGTACTTCAGGCGGTAGACCACGCCCAGTACGGTGCGAAGCAGCACGGCAAGCAGAAGGTTCGGTTTGCCGATTTTTTTCTTTTTCTGTTTTTTCAAGGTGTGGTACCGCCTTCCGAAAGACCCGACGAATGTCGATACTTTTATTGTAACAAATTTTCGCGTCAATTGCAAGGGCAAGCGCCGAAAAAAGTTGCCGGGCAGAAGAGCCGTTTCCCTGCATCCGTGCGGCGGTTTTTCGCACGGATGCCGAAAAAAGGGGCAAAAGCGGGCGCCCCACGGCGCCCGCTTTTTTTCGATTACAGTTCTTTTGCCGCTTCGCGGAAGAGGGATACATCACCGACAAAAGCAGGTAAAATGCGCAGGGAGAATGTGAAATCGTGCTCCTTCAGGCGGTACGCATCGGCAAGAATCGGTCCGCAGGAATTGGAACCGATGCCGCTTTGCTCATAGTCGAGAATCACTGTCGTCTCCCGCATGGGGCGAAGCTCGTAATCATGCATCGTCGCCGCAAGTTGCTCGGGTGTGAAATGCGACGCACTGAAGGAGAAGTGCGGGGCAAAGAAGCAAAGCCCCTGCCCTGCGGCGTTGGCGACCGATGCCGCGCGGCAATCCCAGTGCGAGCCGTTTTCCTGCGGGCGGATATAATGCTCAAAGTTCCCGCTCACGCTGCTCTCGAAAAGCGAGAGGCGGGCAGCGCGGTGTTTATCGCGATAACTTTCCATCGGACCGTAGCCGAAATACCGCATGGTTTCGCTGCCTTCCGGCATGGTCACCCGCACGCCGAAGCGCGGGAGGAACGGTTCGGGAATCCCCCACATCGGGGTGAAAAATTCGGTTTCATGGCGGTGGATTTCATAGGTCAGCGTCACACCGCAGCCGGGGCGGAACGTATAGCGCACCGTACCCGAAAGGAACGGACGGAGCGCCTTCGCCCCCATGGAAAACGCAGCCGAAAGAACCGTGCGCGCCGCGCTCTCCTCTTCGATCTGCGTGCCGTAACACTTCACCGCGGCGCGGTCGTAGCCACAGGCACGGTAAGCGCCGGAGGCGTAACGCTCGTTATCGGTCGGCGCACGCCAGACGGTCGGTGCAATGGGCGCGCAAAGCATCTCGGTTCCGTTTGACACAATCGAGGTAATCTGCCCGTGCACACGGTCAATCCGATAGACGGTTTCCCCGTCCGTGACGGTATAGGCATATTCATCCGTTTCCAGCAGCAGGCGCCCGCGGGCGGTCACCGGAACGGGATGACGGCAATCCTGCAGAAGGAACTGGGCTGTGCCGATTTCATAGCCGATCGGCGCCCACGCGCTGGCTTCATGGCAGCGGAAAGAAAGATTGAGCGTTACTGTACCGTCCTCCGGCAGTTCGGGGAGAGGGAGTTCGTAGGTTTTCTCCTCCTGCGGCAAAATTGCCAGCGCGGGCAGGATGCCGGAGAAGATCGCCTGTCCGTCCACCTCCACCCAGTACGCCGCCGAAAGGTCGGAAAGATCCCGGAAATAGCGGCGGTTACGGATGGTCAGGCACTTTCCTTCCCACGTAACGCCGAGGGGCATGATGACGTTTTTGAGTTCCAGCATACCCGTATGCGGGCGGCGATCGGGATACACCAGCCCGTCCACGCAGAAGTTACCGTCATTCGGCTTGTCCCCGAAATCGCCGCCGTACGTATAGTGCGGCGCATCATACACCCGGTCGCCGATCGCCACCGAATGGTCGGTCATCTCCCAGACGCAGCCGCCCATCAGCTCATCATGCGCCCAGATCAGATCCCAGTATTCCTTCAGGTCGCCGGGACCGTTGCCCATGGCGTGGCAATATTCGCAAAGGAACAGCGGTTTGTTGAAACGCCTGTCCTTCACATAAAGCGTTTCCATCTCCTCGGGCGAGGGGTACATCCGGCTCTCGAAATCCAAGTATTCATCCAGTTTTTTTGCCATTTCCTGACATGCGGGATCGGAAGAGAGCAGATGGTCTTTTTTGAAGCGGCTCTCGTCCTCGATATGCACGGGGCGCGAGCCGTCGCGGCGGTGGAAATATTCCGCCATCCGGCGGTGGTTCTTGCCCCAGCCGCTCTCGTTGCCCACCGACCAGAAAATCACCGAGGGGTGGTTTTTATCCCGTTCCAGCATCCGTTCGGCACGGTCCAGGTAGGAGGCGGTCCACTCGTCACGGTTGGTCGGCAGCGGATTCGGCTCAAGGGGATACTTCCCCCAACCGATGCCGTGGCACTCCAGGTCGGTCTCATCGCAAAGCAGGATGCCGAGGCGGTCGCAAAGTCCGGGGAAACGCGGGTCGTTCGGGTAATGGCTGGTACGCACCATATTGACATTGTGGCGTTTCAGCAGATACAGGTCTTCCCGCATATGGTCAAGCGGAGTGGCGTGGCCGAGCAGCGGATGGCTGTCATGCCGGTTGACGCCGCGCAGTTTGATTTTTTTACCGTTGAGGAGGAATGCCTTGCCGGCAATCTCTACCCGCCGTACCCCGACGGGCAGCGCGATATATTCCGTCCCCGCATGGAAAAGCAGCGTATAAAGTGCGGGGCGCTCGTCGCTCCAAAGTACCGGATTTTTCAGAGTCGGCAAGGTCAGGGTACCCTTGCCGTCCACCTCACATGCCCCCTCTGCCACGTTTTTTCCGTCGGGGGATGTCAGGGTATAGGTCAGGGTCAGCGGCGCACTGGCCTCTGCCTCCACGCGCAGATCGGCAGCGGAAAAATCCGGTGTCGTATCACAGCGCACAAACAGATCGGTCAGGTGTGCGGCATCCCGCTCCAGCAGATACACCTCACGAAAAATACCGGAAAGGCGCCACATATCCTGGTCTTCCAGATACGAACCGTCACACCACTTGTAAACCAGCACCTTCAGGGTATTCTTCCCCGGGTGCAGATAATCGGTCACGCGCACCTCGCTTGTCATGTGGCTGACCTGGCTGTATGCCGCAAAACGATCGTTGACATACAGGTAGAAGCAACTGTCCACCCCTTCAAAAACGAGGTAGGTTTCCTTCCCCTCTGCCGGCTCATACGAAAAATCACGGATATACAGCCCGCAGGGGTTATCGTCCGGCACATGCGGCGGATCGACGGGGAACGGGTAGTTGATGTTGGTATAGTTCGGCACGTCGTACCCCCGCCCGAGGGCAAGCTGCCAGTTCATCGGTACGGTCAGTTTGTCCATGCCCGAACGGTCAAACCAGGGGGCGGTAAAATCGGGCAGTTCGGCAGAGGTGGCAAAATACTGAAAATCCCACGTACCGCAAAGCGAACGGAAATACGCACTCTCGGCGCGGTTATCGCGCGCTGCGCCGGCGACAGTATCATAGGGGATGAAATAGGCGTGCGGCTTCTCACAGCCGACGTGCAGATGGGCAAGCGAACGGTGATAATCGGGTACGGAAAAAGGCATGATCATTCTCCTTTTCATGAAAAATTCGGCAATGCAGTTTTAGGATCCTATAGACTGTGGAAACATGACAAAATAAAATTTTGTCGGCAACTGCCGTTGCCCCGCGCTTTGTCTTTGCCAAACCGCCGTTTCCGTTGAAATATAGCGTTTGAGAACCCTTGCAAGCAAGTTTTCTCGCTGATATTATAGAAAATTTTTCAGGGGTTGTCAACCCCGGCGCGCGAAAACGGAGGCACGGAGGGATAAAGCAGCCTGACCCCGCAGGCGGCACAGAGGCGCACGGTCTCCTCCGGCGGGCGGCAATCGGTCACCAGGGCATCAAACTCCCGCAGTGTGGCGAAGGAATATGCCCGCACCCGCCCCCATTTGCTGTGGTCGGCAAGCAGAATCCGCCGCTCGGCCCGGCGCAGCATGGTCGCCTTGATCTCCCCCGACTCCGCCGTACTTTCGGTCAGAGAACCGTCCGGAAGGATGCCCCCGCAGGAACAAAGGCAGACATCCGCCCGGAAGCGTTCCAGTTGCCGCAGGGTCGTGGCGCCGCCGACCGAATCGGCAAGGTACCGCACATTGCCCCCCGGCAGGATGACCTGCGCATCCTGCTTGCGGGAAAACAGAAAGGCGGTGGAAATGCCGGTGGTAATGACAGTTTTATGCGCCGCCTCCCACACCGCGGCAAGCGCCTGTACTGTGGAACTGGAATCGAGAAAAAACACACTGCCCTCCAGAATGGGAAGCGCTGCCTCGGCAAGGCGGCGCTTCCCCGCCGCGTTTTCCTCCCGTCGGACAAGGAAAGAAGGCTCCCCCGCCACATTCTCTTCAAGCACCGCGCCACCGTGGCTGCGCCGCAGCATGCCGCTCTCCTCCAGTTCCCGCAGATCGCGCCGCACGGTCGCTTCGCTGACATACAGCTCTTTTGCAAGCGCACGCACGGTGACGCTGCGCTCCCGCCGCAGGCAGGTCATGATGGCAGTTTTCCGTTCTTCGGTCAGCATAAGGGTCCTCCTGCTCATTTTTGATGGAATCTGATCGAATTATAATACAAATTTGCGCGTTTGTCAATGTTGTGAGCAAATATAGACAAATTCAAAAAGAACGTGTATAATGGAAGCCATCAAAATTAAAAGGAGCATAACCCGATGAAACCTATCCTGGAAGCACCCTTTCTCCGCGAAATGTGCGAAGCCACCGCCAACATGTACCGCCTCGGCTGGGACGAGCGCAACGGCGGCAATATCAGTTACCTGTTGCGGGAAGAAGAGGTCGCCCCGTACCTCGACACAAAAAAGGTCATCCGCACCATTCCCATGCAGTTTGAGACCAAAGCCCTGATCGGCAAACTGTTTCTTGTGACCGGCACCGGCAAATATTTCAAGAATGTGGAGAAGGATCCCGCAAACAACCTCGGCATCATCCGTGTGGCAGAGGACGGTAAGACCGCCGAGTTGCTTTGGGGGTATGAGGACGGCGGCAAATTCACCTCCGAACTCCCCGCCCACCTGATGAGCCACGAGGTGCGCCTTTCCCGTGATCCCGCGCACCGGATTGTGATGCACTGCCACCCGACCAATATTCTCGCCATGACCCATGTGCACCCGATGGATGATAAATCCTTCACCCGTACCATCTGGGGTACCTGCACCGAGTGCCTTGTGGTGTTCCCCGACGGCATCGGCACGCTGCCCTGGATGATTTGCGGCTCCAGCCCCGAAGGGCAGAAGATGGCGCGCGCTACGGCAAAAAAGATGGAAGAATACCGCCTGGTTGTTTGGACGCAGCACGGCATTTACGGCGCCGGCAAGGACATGGACGAAACCTTCGGTCTAATTGAAACCGTGGAAAAGGGCGCGGAACTGTGGATGAAGTGCGCAGGGCTGCCCATTGTCAACCGCATCAGCGACAAACAGCTGGCCGCACTTGCCGATGCGTTTGAAATCAAGGACTACCGCCGGGATTTCCTTGACCTGTAATCTCACCCGACCCAAAACGCAAAAAAACGCCGAAAAATCGGCGTTTTTTGTTGCTTTTTCACAAATGCAGGGATGCGCTTTTGTACAAAATGATGCTTGCCAAGTGTGGCTTTTTTGTGATATAATTACGGTTGGTAAGGGCGCCGAGATGCGCCTTCTGAGAAAGGAATCATAAGCATGAAACGTATTTTTGCCCTGTGCCTGCTTTGTGCGGTACTTTTCGGTATTCTTTGCGCCTGTACGCCCGCCACACCGCCGGACGGACCCGGTGAAGGAACCACCACCACGGGGAACGGCGGTACCACCGGCGCGACCGACCCTGACAACCCTCCAACCCCCGGAACCAAACAGATTTCCCTGAACGGCAACTTTACGGTCGTGGGCAGCGCTGCCTCCCGCCTGACCGCCGCTCTTGCCGCCGCCAGCATCGATACGCTCGGAACCGACAAGACCTATACCGTTTACGCCATCTCGGACGGGAATACCGCAACCGAAGCCGGCAGTGCGGGGGCGGCTCTGCTTGCCGCACGGGAAGAAAACTATGGCGACTTTGCTGTGTTCTTCGAGGGCACCTCGCTTACGGTCTATGCCAGGAATGAAAAGACTTTTACCGACGCCATTTCGTACCTCTCTCAATTTTTCAAAGAAGGAGCCCTGATCGTGCCCGAAAAACTTTCCCACGTTCAGCAGAAAACCCTGCCGAACATTCTTCTCGGTGACAAACCGATCACCGATTATACCGTAGTAGCCATGGAAAAAAGCCTTGCCGGCGTTGCCGAAAATTTTGCACGGGACCTTGGCGCCGTATGCGGCAAAGTACCGAAGATTTCCGATAGCCAGGCGCGCCGCGCCATCAACCTGGTCGTAGAGGATGCCAAGAGCGAGGCGGGCTTCTCCGAGGTCTATGAAGTCACGGTCACGGGCAACGCGCTGACCCTGACGGCAAAAACCAAAGCCTCCCTCTCCTATGCGCTCTCGGATTTTATTGCCTCCCTTAACGGTGACAAAACCTTTACGGCGGAGGATAACGGCACGCGCACCTTCCGTATGATCCATAAAGACGCCACCGACACCGGGCTTTTCAAGTACTGCGGTATGTGGCAGGCAACCGATAAGACAGCCAGCACCACGATGGTATCGTATTGGAATGCCGCTTACGTGGAAATCACGTTCACCGGGAACGCCATTACCCCCGAATTTTCACGCGAGACCACCTTCAAAATCAAGATGGACGACGCCGCGGATTACTCCGAAAACTATAAGGCAAACGGAAAGATTACCTTCTTTGCAGAAGGCTCCGGCACCCACACATTGCGCATTTACGCAAAGAACCGGGATGCCCATATGTACTTTGCCGGTGTATCGGCAGAAGAGAATGTCATTCTCTCCCGTACCCCGAACAAGAAGCACTACATCCAGTTTGTCGGTGACTCGATCTCGGATGCCGGCAACAGTTTCTCCCACCGTGTGGGTGATGTGCTGGGCTGGGATTTCTCGGTAACTGCACTCTCCGGCATTGCACTGGAAACCAACAAAGGCTACTGGAAGAACAACAACCCGAAAACCTTCGGCGATATGGGCGTCAATATCGGGATGGAGGACGCCTTCTTCCGTCTCGGCATCCCGCAGGATTCCATGTCGGAGGAAGAGCGCGCATATTACATCAAAAACTACTATGACAGCGAAGAACTCTGTTATAATTTTGAAAGCGGAAACAAGCCGGACATTGTCTTTATCTTCCTCGGCACGAATGATGAACTGGGGCAGACGTCCGATGCCACGCGCTTTGCCAATGCGTATGTGGATTTTGTGCGCAACATTCTTGATGTGTACGGCAAAGACACCCAGATCTGCGTTCTGCAGGCGCTGAGCAATTCCAGCGCGCAGCCGAATGAAGAGAGCCCGCGCTACAAATGCGTGCGCGCCGCAGTCAGCAAACTGGAAGAATTGTTCGCCGAGAACATCTTCTTCATCGATCGTGATGAGATTCTGACCTGGAACGTGGAGATCGGTTCCGATTACACGCACCCGACGTCAAACGGCTATGACACGCTGACCGAAAAGATCGCCGCGCTCCTGAAGGAATCCTATTAAGCGGCAAACAAAAAACAACCGCCCCGCGGGGCGGTTGTTTTTTGTTTCAGAGAGAAGCGAAGAAAGCATCGAGCCGTTTCATCCGCGCTTTCATGAAGGTAATAATCTGGTCACGGTTATTGGTCGTCTGGCTCGGCACCTCATACCACTTTTCCCGCTCCGCCGCGTAAAACTCGGGCGGAACGCTGTCAAAAAACTCATCAAACCGCAAGGTAATCGCGCCGTTGCTCATCGCATCCCGGCGCAGTTCCTCATAGCGCGCCTTCACTTCTTCGCGGTAGTAGCGGAAGAGCTTTTTCCAAAGCAGGTTATTGGCCTTCGCATCCACGCTGCCGTCGCTGCGCAGGCGGGGAACGGTACGATCCACTTCATAATAGGATTGCCCGTGCCAGTAAAGTCCCCAGGTACCGTCCATATCATACACCGACGGGATCCATAACCGCCCGTCATAGGTGACCCACAAAGTATTTTTAGAGAGATTATCCTGCCCGCAGATCAGGTAAATAAAGAGCATGTGATCAATCGCGGCGTCCACATCCAGATAACTTCGCAGTCCGTTGCGCAGAGCGCTGCCGTCATGATTTTGTAAAAACGCCATCATGTTATTGAAACTCTCGCGCACCCAGCTGTCATCTTCCGTTGAGCAGTATTCCACCTTCCAGCCGTTTGCATAGTCGGCGGCAATCGGCTCGTTCAGCGCGCCGGATTCGGTCCAATCATCCACAAACAGAATTGCCTGTTGCCCGCCCTCTTTGCTCTTGATGCCGAACATCCACTCGTCTTTCGGGATGTTCATGGTGTAAAATCCGTGGTATTCGCCGTTCACATAGACAAGAACCGGTTCGCCGTCCACCGCGCCGCCGTTCGGAGCGCTGAGCAGGCGGGGATTAACGCCGACGCGGGAGCGCACCACATCTCCGAACAATCTGCCCGACACTACGTTTCGTGCCTGGGAAAAATCAATATAATTGGCTTTCAGGCAATACTTGCTTTCCTTCCCCCAGCCGAAAGGATCGATCTTTTTTCGTTTGGCAAACGTAGCATCCTCATACAGTTTCATGGTATAATTCTTTTTCGGAAAGCCGGAAGAACTGGCGCCCTGTACCTTCAGAGTCGCAGCGCCGGAAAAGGTGAGATCTTCACTCACATACCGCAAAAGCAACTGCCCCTCGTTTTCTTTGCTGATGCCAGAAAGAGACCCTTCAAAATAAAGAATCGGCGTGCCGAACCCCTCCGGTTCCGCAATGGCAATCGGCTTCCGGAATTCTTTTTCGCAAAGACGGCAGATAAAATCCCCTTCCCCCTCATGCACCAGCGTGGCGGGGCGAATCACCGCCACCAGTTGCAGATCGTGGGTCGGCAATTCGCCGTGCCCGCAAAAGATACATTCCTGCAGGTAACAGGGGTCGTCCGACGCATACACATGGTCGGTGCGCGGCGCAGTCTCTTCCTTGTAACTGTCGCCGCACCGCGTGCAGGTGTAGGATGTGTACCCCGCATGCTGACAGGTTGCCGCCACATTCTCCGTAATAGAATCATGCGGTTCCGCAAAATCCGCCCCGCAGACCGTGCAGGAGTGCGAAAGGCAGGGGGTCACCCCCTCCGCGGTTTGATGCCCGGTGGGCGGTACCTCGGAATCCCGGTAACTGTCGCCGCATTTTTCACAGGTATGCAGTGTGTAACCTGCCGTTGTGCACCCCGGCATCTCCACCGTCTCCTGATAAGAATGTTGGCAACTCCCCGCCTGTGTACAGGAGGACAGCCCCCACGCGCCGACAAGGCAAAGAAGCAGCACCAAGAATATTTGTAACTTTTTCACAATGCTTTCCTTTCCCGAACGTTCTGACATTCACATAATAGCACAAAATCTCCCCCCCGTCAAGGGGATGCCCCCAACGCAAAAAGTTTTTTTCCATTCCCGCTTGACAAAAGTGAAAAAATCGGTTATAATGTAAAGGAGTTGCAACGTCCTTGGGGATGAAATGGTTTCGACAGGGACTTTGAGGCTGGATAAGCGTGGCGGGCCGGCTAAACCGAAACATGGCCAACCTAAATTTAAACGACAACAATTACGTTGCTATGGCTGCCTGAGTGTCTATCCCGTAAGGGGTAGTCGCTTTCGGCAGTGCTGCGGTCTTTTGTACCGCCCGTTCTTTCCGGGATGACCGCGCCCCGGAAGTGAGCGTCACTTCAGCGGTGAACTTGCATCGGTCTTTCGCCCTTGAGCCGATCAAGCACCAAAGGGCTACCGTGTCGGCGTGCCTGCCGTTTGGCGTGGCGGTGCGGGAATTCTAAAAAGCGGCTGCCCACGGAGAAGGTCCTGTCAAGGGGTTTTTGGACACGGGTTCGACTCCCGTCATCTCCACCATTTTTGTGTTTCCCGTTTTTCTGTTCCCATGGGGCATTAGCGCAGTTGGGAGCGCACGACACTGGCAGTGTCGGGGTCAGGGGTTCGAGTCCCCTATGCTCCACCAATGGAGTATTACGGTTCTGTTTTCGGATACACAACAATACACCGGGTAGATGGATCTACCCGGTGTATTGTTTCTTGTACTCCGCCCCTCGCCGGGGAGCGTCTTTCCATCGGTAAAGGAGATAAGCAAAGAGCAAGGCAGGGCGCACGCGCCCTGCCTTGCTCTTTTATTTTTTGGCATCGTCTATAATCTTTTGGGCAAGGTTCTGCGGAACCTCCTCATACCGTGCAAAGGTGTAGTCAAACCGACCGCGCCCCTGCGTGACGGCGCGCAACGCCGTGACGTAATCCCCCATCTCGGCAAGCGGAACATCCGCCGTTACGGTCTGGTAGCCCGGTTTTTCGTGATGTGCCTCGATGCCGCCGACTCTGCCGCGGCGACGGGGCAGATCCCCGAGTACATCCCCCACATTATCATCCGGCACGGTCACGCGCAGTGTGACCACCGGCTCCAGCAGAACGGGGTCGGCGCGAAGCAGCCCCTCGCGGTACGCCAGGCGTGCTGCCAGTTTGAAGGAAATTTCATTGGAATCCACTTCGTGATACGAGCCGTCGTACAGATCCGCCGCCAGCCGTACCATCGGGTACCCAGCCAGCACGCCGCCTTCGGTCATAGCATCCCGCAAGCCTTTTTCCACCGCCGGGAAGAAATTCTTCGGTACGGCGCCTCCGAATACCGACTCGGTAAAAGTCAAACCTTCCTCTTCGCCGGGGGCAAAATGAATTTTCACATGCCCGTACTGACCGGAACCGCCCGACTGCTTTTTGTGCTTGCCTTCCGCATCCACCTTGCGGCGGATGGTCTCCCGGTAAGGAATCCGGGGGGCGCGCAGTTCCACCGATGTGCCGAAACGGTTTTTCAGCTTCGCCGCGAGAATCTCCAGATGTGTATCGCCGAGCCCGTAAATCAGGAGTTCCTTGGTCTCGGGATTGTTTTCAAAGCGGATGGTCGGATCCTCTTCCAACAACCGGGCAATGCCGGACGAAATTTTATCTTCATCTCCCTTGGAGCAGGGCTTTACCGCGCGGCAGGCATAGGGAGTAGGATAGGTAACCGGCAGATACCGTATCATTTCCGCACGGTTTGTCAGAGTATCGCCGGTGGCGGCATCACCCAGTTTATTGGTGACCCCGATATCCCCGCACACCATAACCTCGGTCGGCGTCTGTTTCTTTCCTTTCATGAAATACAGGCGCCCGAATTTTTCCTCACTGCCGTTTTTCGCATTTTTCAGGGTGGTGTTTTCCCGCAACGTGCCTTCCATGACCTTGAAAAAGGACATCTTTCCGACAAACGGATCTGCGACAGTCTTGAAAATGAAGAGCGAGGTATTCTCCCCTTCCTTTTCAATCGGCAACTCGGCTACCTCACCGTCGGGAAGCAGGATATGCTCCACGCGCCGGGCGGTCGGACGGGGGAAAGAGTCGGCAATCGTATCCATCAGGGTCTTGATGCCCCACATCTTGGTAGCGGCACCGCAGAACACCGGCACAATATCGCCATGAATAATGCCCTCATGAATGGCCTCTACCGCCTCGTCATGCCCGATTTCTTCCCCGGCAAAGAATTTTTCCATCAGCGACTCGCTCGTCTGCGCGATGGATTCCAACAGCATATTGTGATACTCCCCGCACACCTCGGCAAACGCCGGCGGAATTTCGCTTCTGACATAGGTGCCGCTGCCCGATTCAAACGTATAGACCACCATATCCACCAGATTGACAAAGCCGATTACCTTGTCTCCGTCGATCAGGGGGATCTGTATGGGACAGACCGCTACACCGAACCGCTCGCGCAGGGCGCCGAAAGCGCGATGGAAACGACACTCCCCGTCATCAAAGCGGTTGATGAAAAACGACTTCGGGATGCCCGCCGCCGTAGCGGCGTCCCACGCCTGCTCGGTGCCGACCTCGACACCCGCCTTACCGTCCACCACGATCAGGGCAGCGTCCGCCACGCGCACACAGCCTAGCATTTCGCCCTCAAAATCAAAATAACCGGGAACATCCAGCAGATGGAACCGAATATCGCGCCACATGAGAGAGGCGAGCGATGCCGAAAGCGAAAAACCACGGCGGATTTCTTCCGCATCGTAGTCACAGACGGTGTTGCCCTCGGGAACCTTGCCCAGGCGATCGGTTTCGCCGGCAAGATACAACATTGCCTCAGCGAGTGAGGTTTTGCCGCCGCCACTGTGTCCCAGCAGGCAAATGTTACGGATGTTCTTGGTCAAAACGGTTTCCATGCGTTGGGTTCTCCTTTACTGTGATGTGTTTTTTTCGGTGCCCGGCACCGATTCTTGTTTTTATTATAGCAAAAACGCCATCGGATTACAAGAGGATTTATGATATTTTTGCACATGGAGCGTAGAAAAAACCGGCAGATACTTGTGCATTTTGCCGTTTTCGATTGCAAGCAGCCGTCTCTTCCTGCCATTTTCCCTTCACTTTACACATTCTTTACAAAAGAAAGACGCCCCCTTGATAGCGGAGGGGGAGGCAAATGCGTTATACTGCAGACGTGCAAAAGAAAAGGTAAAAAAATGATATGCGCAAAGAAAGGAATGTATCCATGAAAACGAAAAAGATTGCTTCCCTGTTTCTTGCCGCCGTGCTTCTTGCGGCGTCCGTCCTCGCCTTCCCTGCCTGTTCCGGCAACCCCGATAATCCGGGCACCAAGACCGAAAAAGACATTTCGATCGTTGCACGGGAACAGGGCAGCGGCACCCGCGAAGCCTTTGACACCGTGGTGACCGACGGCACCCACTTCCTGCAGGAAAAAGACGAAAACGGCAAAAAACGTTTTTATACCGCAAAGTCCGCCTCAGAACTCAATTCCACCGGCGCGGTACTTTCCGCCGTTGCCTCCGACCCGAACGCCATCGGCTACATCTCGCTCGGCTCGGTGAATGACACCATCCGTGTTCTGCAGGTCGGCGGCGTCCTGCCCTCCAAAGAGACCGTTCTCTCCGGCGCTTACAAGATTCAACGCCCCTTTGTGGTCATGACCAAAAAAGATCAGACCCTGACGCCTCTCACTACCGACTTCCTTGCTTACCTGGAAAGCAACGAGGCAGAGGCACACTGTGAGAGCGCCGGCACCATTTTCCTCACCGACCCTGCCAAACGGGCAAACGAAGGAGAAACGGGCATCGCCGTTTCGGGTTACACCAAACAGGCTGCCCTGCCGGCGGGCGATCAAATCATCGTGCGCGGTTCTACCTCCATGGATAAGTTGATTCATGCGGCGGCAAAGGAATATGCGACCCTTTACGGCGTATCGGCAGACAAAATCTTTGACATCCAACTTGAAGGTTCCTCCGTCGGCAGAAAAGCGGTAGAGCAGGACACCGTCGGCAACACCATCGGTCTTTCCTCTGCGGCGGTCAAGCAGAGCAACATCCGCTCCTTCAACATCTGCCTGGATGCAGTGGCAGTCATTGTCAACCGGGAGAACACGACCGTCAGCAACCTGACGCTGGCACAACTTTACGATATCTTCACCGGCAAGGTCAAGAAGTTCAGCGAGATCGGGTAAGGTTTTGTGATGGCTGCTACG
>CAKSLR010000030.1 GCA_934467435.1 uncultured Eubacteriales bacterium
ATTCGTGGCATCAAGCCTTGGGTGAAGTTTGGTATCAGTCCGTTCGGTATTTATCGTAATCAGAAGAGCGATCCATTGGGAAGCAACACCAATGGTTTGCAGAACTATGATGATCTTTATGCCGATGTACTCCTTTGGGCACGTGAAGGATGGATTGATTATAACATTCCTCAGATTTATTGGGAGATAGGACACAAGGCAGCCGATTACGAAACACTGGTTGACTGGTGGGCGAAGCATTCGGAAAACCGTCCGTTGTTTATCGGTCAGGCAGTCATGAATACCATTCAGCATGCCGATCCGAAGAATCCTTCTATCAACCAGCTTCCACGAAAGATGGCTTTGCAGCGTTCTTATCAGACTATCGGCGGAAGTTGCCAATGGTATGCGGCAGCCGTAGTCGAGAACTCCGACGCGCAACTTGTCATTTTCCAGCGTGTAAAGGAATACTTCTTTTCCGTCCGGCAGGGTGCCGAATTTTTCTTTTTTCATCAGAGAAAACCGCCTTTCGTTTTTCTTCAAGGTTCAGTATAGCAGTATCGGCGGAAAAAGTAAAGGGGTTTTTCCGAAAAAAGCAAATTTCCCGCGGGAATTGACACGCGGGAAAAAACGCGGTATAATGAAAAAAACGTGCGAGGAGAAGCGAAACATGAAAAAAACGGTACTGGTCATCAACGGGCGCGGCGGCGTGGGGAAGGACACGCTTTGTGCGTTTGCCTCCCGCGTTTTTTCGGTGCGGAACGTCTCGTCTATCACCCCGGTCAAGGAACTGGCGGCGCGGTGCGGCTGGCAGGGGGAAAAGGATGACCGCGCCCGCAAATTTCTCTCCGACCTCAAGGCGGTTCTCATCGCCTATAACGATTACCCCACCGTCTGGGCGACGGCGCAGTACCGCGATTTTCTTGCCGGAGATGAGGAGGTCATGTTCCTGCACATCCGGGAAGGAGAAGAGATTGCAAAGTTCGTCCGCGCAACCGGCGGAGAAGCAAAAACGCTGCTTGTGCGCCGCGCCGGGCTGCACCCCGGCGCGTACGGCAACGTCTCGGACGATTGCGTGGAGGAATATCCGTATGACTACTACTACGATAACGATCTTCCCCTTGCGCAGGCAGAGGGGGATTTTATCGCCTTTTTGCGCCGCGTGCGGGGGGAGGTCAGAGAATAATGCAGATCAGCCCGCCGCTGCCCTCGTTGATGATGCGTTCTAATGTCTCCGACAGTTTCTTGCGGGATTCGTCCGGCATATGTGCCAGTTTGGTGTGCAGCCCTTCGTTGACCAGTTCGTAAAGTGTTTTCCCGAACATGTTGGATTCCCAGATTTTCTGCGGGTTTTCTTCGAACTCGTGCAGCATATACCGGATCAGTTCTTCCGATTGCTCCTCGCTGCCGACGATAGGGTTGATCTCGGTTTCGATATTGGCGCGGATCATGTGAATCGATTGCGCCGCGGCGCGTAATTTGACCCCGTAACTGCCCGATTGTTTGATGATCTCCGGCTCTTGGAGCGTCAGTTCGGAAATGTCGGGCATGACAATGCCGTAACCGCTTTCATAAACCTCTTTCAGGGCGCCTGCCACCTTGTCGTGCTCCCGTTTTGTCTCGGCAAGATCCCGCATCAGAGCGATCAGTTCCGCCTCATCTGTGATCGGGAAACCGGTCAGTTCACTCATGATGCGGTAATAAAGTCCGTCCGCCGGAATCAGGGCAATTTCCGCGGTGCCGTCTGCCAGATTCAGCCCGCTCACCTTCCATTCCCGTATGGTTTCTTCCTCAGGCTTTTCTCCGAAGCAGCGGGTAATGTCTCCCATCTTGGAGATGCGGTCGCAGATGCCGCGCAGGCTTTCCACGTAGACGCGGCGCAGCCAGTGCCCCGCCTCCAGCGTGCGCATCCAGTCCGGCAGCGCCACGGTCATTTCGGTGGTGGGGAATTCCTCAAGGATCAGTTCCATAATGTTTCCGATGTCCTCGTTGTCCAGTTCCATGCAGTTGATCAGGGCAACGGGGGCATTGTATTTTTTCTCCAGTTCATACGCCAGCGCGCCCGCTTCTTCCCGCTCCGGGTGGGCAGAATTAAGAATCACGGCATAGGGTTTGTTTTGCAGGGCAAGTTCCCGCGCCACACGTTCTTCCGCTTCTATGTAACTTTCCCGCGGAATATCGCCGATGGTACCGTCGGTGGTGACCAAAATGCCGATGGTGGAATGTTCCCGTATGACCTTGCGGGTGCCGGTTTCTGCCGCCTCGGGGAACGGGAGCGGTTCGTCCGACCAGGGGGTGTGCACCATGCGCACCGCGCCGTCCTCCGTCTGACCGATGGCATCCGGCACAATATAGCCCACACAGTCGATCATCTTGACGCGCATTCTGGTGTGCTCACCGAGCAGAACGTTGACCGCCTCATCGGGAATGAATTTCGGTTCTGTCGTCATGACAGTCTTGCCGGAGCCTGCCTGCGGGAGTTCGTCAACGGCACGGGTGCGGTCATAATCGTCCGCGATGTTGGGGATAACGGCATTTTCCATAAACTTTCGGATAAAAGTCGATTTTCCGGTCCGCACGGGACCGACGACGCCGATGTAGATATCCCCGCCCGTGCGGGTGGCGATATCCCGGTAGATGGATGTGCTGGTCATTTTGGAATTCCTCCGTGTTCTTTCAGTCTGGTTGCTAAAGAATATGCCGGAGAATGGGGGAATATGACAGACCGTGCTCATTCCGGGATGCCGAATACCCGGTTGACCGCCCCCGCAATCAATGCGCCGCAGGTTTTTGCAATCACATCTGCTTCCCGCGGGCAGACAAAAAAGGCATCCGCTGCCGGTATCGCCGTACCGGCGAGGGGGGATTTTTCTATTTCCGTCGCACCTTTTTCTTCTGTCACCGCCTCTTTGCCCAACAGGTCGTGCGCCAGGGTAGCGGCATCGGTAACGGTCGGAACACCCATGGCAATCACGGGGCAGCCGAGTGTGGTACGGTCCAGCGCCGCGCGCCGGTTTCCGATGCCGGAGCCGGGGGAAACGCCGGTATCGCTGAATTGCAGTGTGGCGGCAAGCCGTCCGAAGGAACGTGCGGCAAGTGCGTCCGCAACCAGAACCAGGTCGGGACGGAATCGGGAAACAACCGCGCATACCGTTTCCGCACTTTCCATGCCGCTTTGCGCCATCACGCCGGGCACCGTCACTGCGATCTCCGCACACGCCAGCGCCGCCAGCAGATCCGGTCGGTGGCGGCGCAGGTGCGCGGTGGCACGGATGCCGTCTGCCGCCAGAGGGCCGACGGCATCCGCCGTGATCTCGCGGTTTCCAAGTCCCACAAACAGCACACGGCACCCGGTAAAACGATTCGTTTGGAGCAGGGCGGCGCTCATTTCGCGCAGGATGTCGGCAGCCCGACTTTCCACATCGGCAAGGGCGGCACTGTCCGCCTGTTGCACCGGGGGAAAGAGGAGGGTTTCGTACCACCCGCGCACGCAACCGCTTTCCTTTGCGGCGCGTTCGCTTTCCACCCGCAGCGTGTGGCGGCGGCAGATTCCGAGGTCGGTTTCCCGGTAGCGGCAGCCGGGGATGTCGGCGTCGGCGCGGTGACGCTCGCAGGCAAGGTCGGTGCGGGGCGTGTCTTTCATGGCGGTTTTCCTTTCTTTCTCGGCGGATGGGTTCTTTCCTGCTAGTTTGGCGCCGGACGGCAAAAATATACTGTCTGACGGGAAAATCCGTTTCGGTTTGGGCAGATTGCACAGTTCTGATTCCCGCATTTGTGCAAAATACCGAAGATACAAGTTTTCATGTTTTTTGCATTGCATTTTTAGCGGACATGTGCTATAATAACCTGTAAACAAATCTAATTTCAACGCTTTTCGTGGAGGAAACCGAATTATGAAGAGAATCTTGGCGCTGCTTCTTGCGGTCGTGGCGGTCATTTCCCTGGGTCTGCTTTCGGGCTGCGCCGGCGGTGCCGCATCGACAGAGGAAGATCAGGGCGCGGAAATCAGCGCATTCTTTGTCGGGGAAGTTTATGACTTTGACCCTGCCAAAGCATACACGAATGATGATGCCATGAAACTGATGAGCCTGATTTACGAGCCGCTCTTCTCGCTCGATGCGAATGGGAATGTGCAGTATGCGCTGGCAAACGGCTATCGCTTTTATGAGTACCGTGGCGAGCATTATATGGAGATCACGCTGCGGGATTCTTATTGGAATGACGGTACCCGGGTGAAGGCGGAGGATGTAGCGGACGCCTGGTGGCGGATTCTTGACCCCGATTTTCCCTGTCAGGCAGCAACCCTGCTGTACGAGATCAAAAACGCGCGCGCCGCAAAACTCTGCATGGATAAATCGGTAGAGGACGTTGCCATTGATGCGCAGAATACCACGCTGACCATCACCCTGGAAGAAGAACTGGATGAGGCGGCGCAGCAGAACTTCCTGCGTAACCTGACCTCCATCGCGCTGACGCCGATCAAGAAGAGCGCCGTGACCAAAGCGGGCAGAGATGAGTACTGGACCAAGGACGTGCCGTATCTCGTAACCAACGGTCCCTTTGCCATCCGTTCGATGCAGTACGGCATCATTGCAGGCACAACGGCGCGGGATGATACCGTGGCGCACGAGTTCCGTTTGGAGCGCAACAACTACTATCGCCGTGACAAGGAAAGCAACCTTGCCAAGGATGTGTATGTCACACCGTATAAATTCCTGACGTATTGGAATACCGAACTGACCGATGCTTTCACGCAGTTCATCGAAGGCTCTCTCTTCATCACGGGGGACATTCCGCTTGCCGAGCGCGCCGCTTATCTCAGCCGCGCACAGGTTAGCCGCCTGCTTTCTACCTATACCTATGTGCTGGATAACAACGATCCCGTTTTCTCGAATGCCAAGGTGCGTCGCGCACTTTCCCTGGCACTGGATCGGGAAGCCATCGCTGCGGAAGGAACGGGCGGGCTCGGCATTGCCGCAACCGGCATGGTTTCGCACGGCGTTCTCAACGGAAGCAACGGTTCGTTCAGCGAGGCAAACGAAAACAAACTGGCAACTACGGCAGCCAAGGAAGAGGCTCTTACCCTTCTGCGGGAAGCAAAGTCAGAGGGATATACGGGCGGTACCATTTCCATTCTGATCCGTGACAATGAGGAAGAGAAGAAGATTGCGGAGATGGTTTCTTCTTCCTGGACCGAGTTGTTCCGGGAGGCGGGCATCAGCGGCGTCAGCGTCCGTGTGACCGCGAAATCCTGCACCACTTACATGATTCTGCCGGAAGGCGATACACAAAAAATTACTCTGTGCGATGATACCGTACAGTCGGCATACCGTGCGGGTGATACCAAATCGAAAGACGGTTTTGACGGACACAACGTCCTCGGTATTGACTATCAGATGCTGTCACCCGATGCTTTCGCAGTCCTTGCCAGTTTCTCGCTGGAACTTTCCGGCAACGGCATCCACATGGGCGGGATTGAGGAATCGACCACGCGTACCCATGTCTGCGGTTTCAATAACGCCGGCTATAATAAGTTGATCGATGATGCACTGGCGGAAAAGAATTTGGAAGCGCGTACCAAGATTTTGCATGAGGCAGAAAATCTTCTGCTTTCCGAAATGCCGGTAATTCCGCTGCTCTTCAACCGCAGCGCTATGCTGGTCAGCTCCGAGTTGCAGCGCGTTTATACCAGTTATTACGGCTATGCGGTTCTGACGCGCGCGGAATTGCGGAACTACCAGAACCACAGACCGGCAGAAACCGACGATACCCAGGCATGATTTTGGAAGAAGAGGTGCCGCAGCCCGGCACCTCTTCCTTATATCCACGGGGAGGGGAATAATGAAAACTTTTCAGAGCGGGATGCAGGATCCGACCGAGATTAAAATTTTTATTTTGTTTCTTCTGGATCACATCAATTATCCTTTGGACTACGCCACGATCCAGGATATTGTGGCGCAGAACGGTTACGTGGGCGGGTTTGATTTTGCAGCCTGCTTTTCACAACTTCGTGAACTGGGGCATATTTTGGAGGATGAAGAGGATGGGGTGACCTATTACGTCATTTCTCCGACCGGAAAAACGGTGGCAGCCGAACTGCAGAGCGATCTGTTACTCTCCATCCGGGAGAAGAGCCTGAAAAGTGCCATGCAGTTGCTCTCTTTCCGGCGCCGCCGTGCCACCACCTCCTCTGCGGTGGAACAGAGAACGGATGGGAAATACACCCTGCGCTGCGATATCAGCGATCCCAGCGGAGAGATTCTGCACCTTGACCTGTGCGTTTCCTCCCGCCTGCAGGCGGAAGCAATGAAGAAAAAATTTGACCATGATCCCGAAGACGTTTACCGTCGGTTGCTTGCCGTTATCACCCGGGATGCCGACTATGTTTTACCTTGATTTTGGAAAAGTAAAAATTTTCTGAAAAAACTATTGACAAGTCGGACTTTGATGGTATAATATACTCACAGATCAGTGCAGAAGTGGTTGGCATGGAGAAAACAAGCGGTTTGGAAACAGAAAAGCAGGACGAGGTGCTGCGCCTTTTAACCGAGATTCGGGAAGGGAAGGATGCCGCATTCAATGCGCTTCTCTCAAAATATGAGGGGCTGTTGCGTCGCCGCGTGGCTGCTGTTTGCCGGCAGGATGCCGCAAAGCAGGATGCCTATCAAGAGGCGTGCCTTGCATTGCACCGCGCTGCACTTCATTATGTGCCGCAGGATACGGTCACATTCGGTCTGTATGCAAAGATTTGCGTGGATAACGCATTAAAAACCAAATATAAGCAGGATGCGCGGCGGACGGCGGTGTTAGACAACGGCGAACAGATTGATTTTGTTCCCTTTGAAGATAGTGACTTTTTTGCTCCGTTTTTCGACCGGATGGAAGAGAAGGAAAAGGCGGAAGAACTGCTTTCTCAGATTCGCTCTTTTTTGTCGCCATATGAGGCGCGTGTGTTCAGTTTGTATATTGCGGATGTTCCGCCAAAAGAAATTGCGGCACGGCTTTGCAAGGATGAAAAATCAGTGAAAAACGCGATGGATCGTTTGTTGCGAAAGTTGCGGCGTGTGCTGAACCGCGAATAAGTTTTATATGCCCCAGTAGCTTAAGGGAGAGCGTTGTTATCAAAGGCGTCGGTTGGAATCCGTCTAAGGGCAAAAAATATCCATATTTCAAAGCGAGGTAAGAAACATGTACCAGGACAAGACACTCAAGTGCAAGGATTGCGGCAACGATTTCGTGTTCACCGCCGGTGAGCAGGAATTCTATGCAGAAAAGGGCTTCCAGAACGAGCCCCAGAGATGCAAGGCATGCCGCGATGCCCGCAAGAACGGTGCAAAGGGAACGAGAGAAATGTTTGATGCAGTCTGCGCAGACTGCGGCAAGGCATGCAAGGTTCCTTTTAACCCCACCGAGGGCAAGGCTGTTTACTGCAGCGAGTGCTTTGCACTGAGAAGAGGCAAATAATTTTTGTCGCGTCTCAAAAAAAGATGCACGGGTGACCGTGCATCTTTTTTCGTTTTTTCTTTGTTTTCCTCTTGTACATGAGGGGGAAGGTGTGCTATAATAAACATGATTATAATTTTTTGACATATCGATGCGGATTGCAATAATAAGGAGAATGATGGCAGACGAGCAGAAAAAACGCGGGCGCTTTCCCTTAAAACGTGAGGAAAACGGCGCGTACGGGGCAGAGAACCCGAATGAGGGACAGGTTGTTGGTCGAAACGCCGTGCGGGAATTGCTTGCCGGCGGGCGGGATGTGGATAAGATTTTTGTTGCCCGCGGGGATCGGGAGGGGTCGATTGTCGCCCTGGTCGGTGAGGCAATCGCCCGCAAGATTCCCGTGATTGAGACTGACCGCAAAAGACTGGACGCCATGTGCGGACACAACCGCCACCAGGGGATTATCGCCATGGCGGCAGAGCGGGCATATGTCAGCGTGAGAGATATTCTTGCCTATGCCGCCGAACGGGGCGAAAAGCCGCTGATTGTAGTGGCGGATGAGATTGAGGATCCCCATAACCTGGGTGCGTTGATTCGTTGTGCGGAGTGCGCCGGCGCCCATGGATTGATTATTCCCAAGCGCCGTTCGGTGGGGCTTACCTCTGTTGTGGCAAAGGCATCTGCCGGCGCCATTGAACATATGCGGATCGCCAGGGTAACCAATTTGGCAAGCACACTTGACGAACTGAAAAAAGATGGGCTCTGGGTGTATGCCGCGGACATGGACGGCACGCCGTACTACGAAACCGATTGGACGGGTGGTGCGGTGGTCGTTCTCGGCAGCGAGGGAGCGGGCATCTCCCGCCTTGTGAAAGAAAAATGCGATTTTGTCGCATCCATTCCGTTGTACGGCAAAGTAAATTCCATGAACGTTTCCACGGCAGCGGCGGTGATTTTGTGTGAGGCAGCCCGCCAACGGAACTGCCGGAACCCCGTTGAAAGGAGTTAAAATCATATGGCAGAAAAGAATCGGCCGCAGAAGCAGGACAGCAATCGCATTGACGATATTCTGAATCAGTTGGTACGCAGTGTTTCCGACATTCCGACGGCAGAGGCAAGAAAAGAAGGCGCAAGAACGGATGCCCCGAATCGCGCAGAAGAACCGACGGAAAACTCCGCCCCCGAAGCGGAATCGGTCGGCAAATCTGCGGCGGTGGAGAAAAGCAGGGCGACCGATATGCCCGAAGAAAAGAAAGACGCATGGAAGAACGGAGCGTCCGATGCCAAGGAGGAACCGGAAGAGTGGGAAGAGCCTACCGTAGAGGAATCTCAGGCGCAGCCGCTTCATCCCGCTACCCCGCGACGTACGGAACGTCATGAGCCGCCAAAGTCCCCGCTGACCATGGAGCCGCCCACGGCGTTTGCGGAATCGAGGGCGGAATCCACTGATAAAAACAAAGAAAAACCTCCGGCAGGTGAGGGTCCGGCCGCTGCGGCGGCAACGGCTTCTCCTTCCGTTTCGTTCCCTGAGGTGGGGGAGACGGATGCATCAGTTCCTCGGGAGGAGCCGCCACTTGCCTTTTCTGCGGGAAAAGAGCCGGCAGAGCGGGAGATGAAGAAACAACCCGATGTGCTGGTGGCAGAGGACGGTGATGATATGCCGCCGACTGCGTTTACCGGGGCATTCGGAAAATACCATTATACATTGCCGGTTGATCCTACTCCCGCACCGGCGGGGGAGAATCCCGTTCCCGAAAAACGCACCTTCGGTATTACCCGCCGTTTGATGAAGAGCCGCGCCGAAGAGGAAGAAGCGGAGGAACCGTCCGGCACCGATCCGGCGGCTCCCGCCCCTCGTCTCAAACCCGGCGCCGCGCCGAAAAACGGCATTCTTGCCGGCGTACGCACCTCTGCTTTCTGGAAGGGCATTTCGGGGGAGAACTCCGTTTTCCGCAAGCGCCGGGAAGGGGAGGATGCCTCTGCAACCTACGCCAGCATTTATCAGGAAGAGGCAGCCGGGTATCATGAATATACTTCCCGCAAACAGATCAGTTTGTTTTCCGAGAAGTTCGTGTCGGAAATCTCGTTTGCCAGTGTGCGGATTTTTGTGCTCGCGTTCCTCTGTACCTTTCTTCTTGTCGTAGAGAATGTCTCTTATTTCGGCATCACGCTCGGTGGCTTTTTCTCACGCCCCGCAGGGCTGGCGGCGCTCTATCTGCTCGCACTTTTCTTCTGCGTTTTAGCCAGTGTTCCTCTGTTTTCTTACGCCTGGCGGCAGCTCTTTGCTCACCGCATCGTGCCGGAGTTGTTTGTCGGCTGCGGGTTGCTTGTTGCGCTCGTGTATAACGCCGTCATCTTCTTCTCCAACATGCAGGCACCGTATCCGTTCGGGCTTCTGCCTGCGTTTTGCGCCCTGATTTCCACGGTCGCGGAACTGGCAAAAACCAAGGGGGATTACGCTTCTTTCAAACTGGTTTCGTCCGCCGGGGATAAGTTGGCGTGCATGGTCAGCGGAGAGCGCACCTCCCGCTCCGAACTTCGCGCCGTTGCGGATATGCCGGAAGGGGACAAGACCCGTGTGGTTTCCGCCAAAAAAGTAGGGTTTGTCACCGGGTTCTTCCGCCGTATCAACCGCAACTGTGAGGATGAGCAGAAGAACCTTTGGCTCCTGCCGCCGGCACTGACGGCAGCCGCACTCGCCACCCTGATTTCGGGGTTGCTTACCGGCAGCGTGGCGACCGCACTTTATACCTTCTGTATGTGCCTGACGCTTTCTTTCCCCGCCTGTGCACTGCTGCTTCACAAGGCGCCGGCCGCGGCACTGTTCCGCCGTGCTTCCGCCAACCGCTGCGCGGTGGTAGGGGAAGTTTCTGCGGTGGAATACGACGATGCCGATGCCATCGCCTTCGAGGATGTGGAAGCGTTCCCCGCGCGGAATGTGCGTGTGCAGCGTATCAAACTGTATGGGGACAGCGCGCTCGACCACGTCATGTATCAGGTTTCCGGCGTCTTTTCGATTGTCGGCGGTCCGCTTGACGGGGTGTTCCGCAGTTCTACGGCGGAGCTGGGGCTTTCTACCGATGTGCAACTTTTACAGGTCAGCGAGGGCGGTTTGGTCGCTTCGGTGGACGGCGTGGAAGTCAGTGTCGGCCGCGGCGAATATATGCTGAAACGGCGCGTTCATGTGTATTATGACGCCGAGGATGAGCAGATTCTCTCTAACGGCAAAACCTCAATTATGTACGCGGCAGAGGACGGACGTCTGATTGCCAAGTTCTATATCCGTTACAAAATGGATGAAGACTTTGAGAGGAATGTGGAAGAACTCTATCACAGCGGTCTGCGCACCCTTTTGCGGACCTACGATCCCAATATTCGGGAAGCACTCATCAGCCACATCAGTTATACCGAGAATTTCGGCATTCGCGTGGTGCGGAAAACGGTGAGTCAGCAGCAGGATTTTGCACTTCCGCAACTCAACAGCGGCATCATTTCCAAGTCGTCGGCGCGCGATATTCTGCGCACGCTGCTTTCCTGCCGCAAGATGTGCGCCTTGACACGGCAACTTGAAAAATACGGTCTGATTACCGCTTGCGCCGGTATGGCGCTCGGGATTATTCTGGCGGCGTTCGGCGCTTTTTCCGTGCTGCCGACGGCGGCGTTTGTACTCTATCAGGCGGCACTGGTTCTGCCGGTTCTGATTTCGTCGCGACTTTCAATCTGAAGATGGTGAATACGGTACGGCGCCGCGGCGTGAGCCTCACGGCGCCGGTACTTTCCTTATGAGGGCTTTTTATGAAAATGTGTGATAGCCGGATGAGCGGCATTCTGCGCTCGGTTTCCAAACCCGGGCGCTACACGGGCGGGGAATTCAATCAGGTTGTGAAGGAAAAAGATGCGGTCAAGTGCCGCTTTGCCTTTGCGTTCCCTGATGTTTATGAGATCGGTATGTCCAACCTCGGCGTGCGGATTCTTTACCACGTCCTCAATCAGATGGAGGATGTCTGGTGCGAGCGCGTATATACGCCATGGCCGGATATGCAGGAAAAAATGCGGATGTACCACCTGCCGATGACGGCGCATGAAAGCGGCGATCCGCTCGGTGATTTTGATGTGGTCGGTTTTACCCTGCAGTACGAGTTGTGTTATACCAATGTGCTTGCCACGCTAAAGCTGGCGGACATCCCTCTGCGCGCCGTGCAGCGCAGTGAGACGGATCCCATCATCATCGGCGGCGGCCCATGCAGTTATAACGCAGAGCCGATCGCAGATTTCTTCGACGTTTTCAGTATCGGCGAGGGGGAGGAGGCGCTGCCTGAGTTTTGTCGCCTCTATATAAAAATGAAAGAAGACGGCACTTATACCCGCGCGGCGTTTTTGCATGAGGTCGCCAAGCTGCCCGGCTTTTATGTTCCGTCTCTCTATGCGGTTTCTTATCACGAGGACGGCACCATCCGCGCTTACACGCCGCTGTATCCCGACATCCCGCGGAAAATCCGGAAACGGATCGTGGAGGATATGGATCTGGCGCCTTACCCTGAAAAACTGGTGCTGCCGTATATCGAGACCGTACATGACCGCGTGGTGCTGGAAGTGTATCGCGGCTGCATTCGCGGCTGTCGCTTCTGTCAGGCTGGTATGGTCTATCGTCCCATCCGCGAAAAATCTCCCGCGGTGCTCTGCCGTTATGCCCGCTCTCTTTATGAAAATACCGGTTATGACGAGATTTCGCTGATTTCACTCAGCATCAGCGATTACTCCCGCCTGGATGAATTGACGGACGGATTGCTTTCCTGGACGGATGAAGAAAAGGTGAGCATTTCGCTTCCTTCGCTGCGGGTTGATAGTTTTACCGAGGAATTGATGAATAAAATTTCCACGGTCCGCACAGGCGGTCTTACTTTCGCACCGGAGGCCGGCACGCAACGCCTGCGGGATGCCATCAACAAGAATGTAGAAGAAGAGGACCTTTTGCGCGCCGTCAACATTGCGTTTGCCGCCGGGAAGAGCAGTGTGAAACTTTATTTCATGCTGGGGCTTCCGACTGAGGAACTTTCCGATCTGGACGGCATCGCTGCCCTTGCAGATCGGGTTGTGGACGCCTTTTACGCCGCGCCGAAACATAACCGCGCCAAAGGGGTGACCGTGACCATCAGCGTGTCCTGCTTTATTCCGAAACCGTTTACCCCTTTTCAGTGGGAGGCGCAGGATGACCTTGAAACGCTGGAGAAAAAGCAGCAGTACCTGCTTAAGAAAATTACCAACCGCCGCGTGAAGTATCATTACCATGATGCCCGTGTGTCGCGGATCGAGGCGGTGTTTGCCCGCGGGGATCGCCGACTTTCCGCTGCGCTGGAGATGGCGTGCGAAGAAGGCATTGTCTTTGATGCGTGGGATGAATATTTTGATTATGAGAAGTGGATTTCGATCTTTTCCCGCTGCGGAATCGATCCTGCCTTTTATGCCAACCGCCGGTTCGGGGATGACGAGGTTCTGCCGTGGGATATCCTGGATTGCGGCGTGACGCGCGCTTACCTTGCCCGTGAGCGGGAACGCGCATATCGGAATCAGACAACGCCGAACTGCGCAGAACATTGCAACGGCTGCGGTGCAAATTGTCTCGGGGGGAAAAACAGATGGTGCAAATGATTTCACTCGGCGCACCGCTTGAAACGCCGCGGGTATTGCGTGTGCGTTTTCACAAGATGGGTGTATTTCAGTACATTTCGCATCTGGACCTGATGCGGACCATGACGCGGGTGATGGCGCGCTCCCATCTGCCCGTGCGATATACCAACGGTTTTAACCCCAAACCGCATCTCGTTTTCTCGGCACCTCTGCCGGTGGGGGCGGAAAGTCCGCGGGAATTTGTCGATGTAGAAGTTTTGCGGGAAGTCGATCTTGACGAAGTGAAGGCAGTGCTCAATAGCGGGCTTCCCGAGGATTTGGCGGTGGAAGAAGTGTATTATGCCGAAACAAAGTTCTCTGCGATCACAGCGGCGGAATACCGGGTCACGCTCTTCCTTCCCGGCGCCGATGCGGCGCTGGCGGATGCCTGTGCGGCAGCGCTGGAAAAACGCCCGATTGTGGTCTGCAAACGAACGAAAAGCGGGGATCGGGATGTGGATATCAGCCCGGCGCTCCGGTCGGTTTCGGCATGTTACGAGACACCCGGCAAAATCATTCTCACCGTCACGCTTGCGGCGGATTCCGGCAGTTTTCTCAACCCCGATTATTTGGTAAATCACCTGCGGGATACGCTGGGGATTTTGCAGGGTTCACCGCTTGAGGAGTGGTACACGGTTTACCGCGCGCATCTCTTTACGGCGGACGGCAGCGACTTTTTCTAAAAGATGCCCGAGAGCGAGACTTCCGTAAAACGGCGGATATTCTCCAGCGCGGCACATAGATCGGCGGCGGCGATGCGATACTGCTCGTCGCTGCCGTTTTCGGCAAGGGCTTCCGTGCGTGCCAGTGCGCTGTCCAGCCGGTCAAACTCGTTTCGGTTGACAGAAAGATAGAAGAGCAGGCGCCTGCCCTCCCAGGCGGAAGAAAAACGGTCCAGCGCTGACGCCCGTTCTTCCGCCGGGCAGGTAACGGCGTGCTCCAGATCCCCGGAAAGCTCGTTCATGGCGTCGGAAAGGCAGAGCAGATTTCCGACGGAAAAACCAAGTAAAACCACCATCAGAAGCAGTGCAGTGATAAAATCTTTCATGCTTTCTCCCTGCGATAAAAGAGAATTTTTCCGGCATCATCCACGGTCATCAGAAAAACATCGGCGGGGCGACATCCCCGCTGCGTACATTCCTTTTCTAACCACGCGCGGTCACGTCCGATCATGCGCAGGTGGTGTTCTTTGATCTGCCCGTCGAGAATTACGGGGTGGGAGAGTCCGCTTTCTTTTAATGAAAGCCCTAAATCATCGGCGCACAGCGGCTCTTTGGCACGGGTCGGCAGAATGGAAAGTTGCCCGTTTTGCTCTAGGATCGCGTATGCGATGTCGGTGAGGTCGGTGTAGCCCTGCAACCGGCATTCCCCAATCAACTCTTCAATCGAGAGACGCATGCGGGCGAGTTCTTTTTGGTTCGGCTTGCCGTTACGGATGAGAATGCTGGGCTTTCCTTCCAAAAGCGCTTTCAGTGGGTTGCATTTGTTTTTGAGAAAGGTCAGAGTGATTTCAAGGCAAAGTACGGTCAGAATCGGAATCAGTGCGTTCAGCATGGGGATGTTCTGGTCTGCAATCGGCAGCGATGCCACCTCGGAAAGAAGCAGAGAGGCAACCAGTTCGGATGGCTCCAACTCGCCCACCTGCCTTTTTCCCATGGAACGAAGCGCCACGGAAATGACGGCGTAGATAATCAGGGTACGAATCAGCTGTGTGGCCATAGGCGCCTCCGTTTTGCTTTTATGAGATAGTTTCGCCCGTGGTAGGGGACGCTATTCACAAAAAGTTACCGGAATTAAAAAAATTTCAAAAAAAGGCGAAAAACCCCTTGACAAAGGGAAAAGAACATGATATACTAGGCAAGCCTTTTGCGGAAGGGAATT
>CAKSLR010000031.1 GCA_934467435.1 uncultured Eubacteriales bacterium
GTGCGGAGGGGGGACGCGTGAATCCCTCCGCTTCGTCTCCCGCCGCCCAAAGGGCGGCACGAAACCCGAAAAAGTCGGGGCGCACCCTTCCCCGCCGCAGCGAGAAGAACAAGAAGCCCCTCCGCCCGCTCCCCACGCAAAAAGCGGCGGCACCGCACGGTGCCGCCGCTTTTCTTTTTTCTTCAGCGCACGCCGAAGAGCAGTTTATCGTAGGCGGGGAAGGGCCAATACTTCGCGGCGGTCTGTGCCTCTGCCTCGTCGCAGACCACGCGCAGCTCTGCCATCTTCTGCAGGACGGTATCGCGGATCATTTCGGCGTTCTCGGTCACGTCGGCAACCGTTTTCAGCCGGATCACGGCGCCCTCCAGGGCATCGGTGGCGGCGTTCATTTCGTCAAGCAGCCCCGAGAGGCGGGTGACGAGCCCCGTTTCATACGCGCAGGACGCGCCCGGCGCGGCGCTCTTGCGGGCGACCAGCCCTTCGGAGAGGTCACGCACATAGGCGGCAACGGCAGGCAGGATCTCCCGCCGCGCCATATCCACCATGGTCAGCGCCTCGATGTGCACCGTTTTGCAGTAGTTCTCCATGGTGATCTCGTAGCGCGATTCGAGTTCCGGCAGAGAAAAAATCTTGTGGCGGGTGAGCATCTCCACATTCTTCTTGGCAAGCAGGGTGGGCAGCGCGTCCGGCGTGGTGCGCAGGTTGAGCAGCCCTCTCTTTTCGGTGGCTTCCCGGATCCAGGCGTCGTCATAGCCGTTGCCGTTGAAGATAATGCGGCGATGGGCGCGGATGGTCTCTTTCAGAAGATCGTGCAGTTCCGCTGCGAAATCGGAGGCGCCCTCCAGCCGGTCGGCATAGAGGCGCAGCGACTCTGCCACGGCGGCGTTGAGCATGATATTGGCGCCCGCGATGCTGGCGGAGGAGCCGAGCATACGGAATTCAAACTTATTGCCGGTGAAGGCGAAGGGGGAGGTACGGTTGCGGTCGGTGGTATCGCGCGGGAATTTGGGCAGCACGTGCACCCCGAGGCGCATGAGCGTTTTTTCGGCGGCGCTGTAGGGCTGGTCGCTTTCGACCGCATCGAGCACGGCGGTGAGTTCATCCCCGAGGAACATGGAGACGACGGCGGGGGGCGCTTCGTTGGCGCCGAGGCGGTGGTCATTGCCTGCCGAGGCGACCGAGACGCGGAGCAGATCCTGATAATCATCGACCGCCTGAATGACGGCGCAGAGGAAGAGAAGGAACTGCGCGTTCTCGTAGGGCGTATCGCTCGGGGTGAGCAGGTTCACGCCCGTATCGGTGCAGAGCGACCAGTTGTTATGCTTGCCGCTGCCGTTGACCCCGGCAAAGGGCTTTTCGTGCAGCAGGCACACCAGCCCGTGGCGGGCGGCGACCTTCTGCATCATTTCCATGGTGAGCTGGTTATGGTCGGTGGCGATATTGGTGGTGGTGTAGATGGGCGCCAGTTCGTGCTGCGCGGGGGCAACCTCGTTATGTTCGGTTTTGGCAAGGACGCCGAGTCTCCAGAGTTCGCGGTCAAGGTCCGCCATGTACGCGGCGACGCGGGGCGGGATGACGCCGAAGTAATGGTCGTCCATCTCCTGCCCTTTCGGGGGCATGGCGCCGAAAAGGGTTCTGCCGGTGAAGAGCAGGTCTTTGCGCTTTTCGTACATTTCCTTATCCACAAGGAAATATTCCTGTTCGGGTCCGACCGAGGTGCGCACGCACTTGACCTCGGTATTGCCGAAGAGGCGCAGAATGCGCAGCGCCTGCTTGTTCAGCGCCTGCATGGAGCGCAGAAGGGGCGTTTTTTTATCGAGCGCCTCGCCGCCGTAGGAGCAGAAGGCGGTGGGGATGCAGAGGGTATGATCTTTGATAAAGGCGTAGGAGGTGGGGTCCCAGGCGGTGTAGCCGCGCGCCTCAAAGGTGGCGCGCAATCCGCCCGAGGGGAAGGAGGAGGCATCCGGCTCGCCCTTGATGAGTTCTTTGCCCGAAAATTCCATAATCACTCTGCCGTCGGGCGCGGGGGAGATGAAACTGTCGTGCTTTTCGGCGGTGATGCCGGTCAGGGGCTGGAACCAGTGGGTGAAGTGGGTGGCACCGTTGGCAAGCGCCCATTCCTTCATGGCGTCCGCCACGGCGTTGGCAACATCGCCATCGAGCCGCACGCCCTCGTCGATGGTGCGGCGCAAGGTGCGGTAGACCTCTGCCGACAGGGTCTTGCGCATGACCTTGTCGTCAAAGACCATACAGCCGAAATACTCACTGACCTCGGTTTTTTCGTTCATGTCACTCATGGGTTTTCTCCTTTTTTATGTGATAAAATGGGATTACGAAATCCGGAAGATCCAGCCGTCCGGCGCCGCTTCGGTGCCGTGCTGGATGGCAAGCAGCCGCTCCCGCAGGGCGGCAAAGACGGGAGAGGCGGGGTAGGAAAAGACGCGCCCGCCCCACGTGATGCGCCCGACCATGGAGAGCACCGCGGCGGTGCCGCACAGGGCGCAGCCGCAAAAATCGGCAAATTCCTCGGCGCGCACGCGGCGCTCCTCCCACGGGATGCCGAGCAGCCCTGCCACCGTGCCGAGCGAGCGGCGGGTGATGGAGGGGAGGATGGAATCCGAGTGCGGGGTGACGACGGTGCCGTCTTTTTGAAGGAAGAGAAGGTTGGCGCCGCCCGTTTCCTCCACCCACGTGCGGGTGGCGGCGTCGAGGTAAATATTTTCGTCAAAGCCCTCGGCGTGCGCCTCCATGAGCGGATAGAGGCTCATGGCGTAATTCAGCCCCGCCTTGACGTGCCCCGTGCCGCGGGGGGCGGCGCGGTCATAATCGCTGACGCGGAGGGAGAGCAGCCGCTCGCCGCCCGCGAAATAGGAGGCGACGGGCGAGCCGAAGAGGCGGAACTCATACGTCTCTGCCGGCTTGACCCCCAGCACCGCGCCGGTGCCGAAAACGGTGGGGCGCAGGTAGAGCGAGCCGCCGCTGCCGAAGGGCGGGAGGACGCGGGCGTTTGCCCGCACGACGCGCTGCACGGCGGAAAGGAACATCCCGTCCGGCAGCGGCGGCATGGCAAGGCGCAGGCAGGAACTTTTCAGCCTCTCCCCGTTCAGGTCGGGGCGGAAGCAGGCGATGCCGCCGTCTGCCGTGCGGTACGCCTTCAGCCCTTCAAAGCAGGTTTCGGCGTACTGGATGACGCCGGCCGCCTCCGAGAGGCGGACGGTCGAGCGGCGGGTGAGACGCCCGCCGTCCCAACTGCCGTCCCGGTAGCGGGCGACAAAGCGCCAGGCGGTGCGGCGGTAGCCGAAGCCGGTGGGTTGGGTTTTTTTCATGAAAATGCCTCCTTTCGGCAGGGAGCGGATGGGTGAGGCGGCGCCGGGCGGGGCGGCAGCCCCGCAAAAAGAGACAGCGCCCCCGGATGTGATTTCATCCGAAGACGCCATTGCCTTCTTCTTGTCGGGTGTGCGCCGTGGCGCACAGGAAAAACCGGGTGCCGCAGTCACGTGGAATCACCGGGGCAGCGCGATGCGGGGAAAACCGGGTGCCGCGGTCACGCGGGATCACCGGGGCAGCGCGATGCGGGGGAACCCGGGCGCAGGGGTGCAAACCGCCCGCCGGGCAGGGCAAAAACGGAATGTGCCGCGCGGCGGCGGAAAAACCGGGCGCCGCGGGACGGATGCGGTTTTCTGCGGTGCGGGGAAAGGCGTGCCGGCACCGGGCGGAGCGCTGCCCGCCGGGGGAAAAAACAAAAAAGGCGCTCTCGGGGCTACCCCCGCAAGACGCCGTTGCCTTACTGTTTGGTGTTATTATACCGCATTTTTTGCGTTTGTCAAGGGGGGAGAGAAAAATTTTTCGGCGGGGCGGGCGCTGCACAGCGGAGACGGCGGCGTTTCGGGCGTGGGGATGCGGGCAGAAACTCCCCCGCCGGCGCGGAAGGGGGAACGGCAACAGGTGGGAACGGGGTCGGGTGCGGAAGGGAGGTGCCGCGGCGATGGGGGGCGAAAGGGGCGAAGATAGGATGGGAGCGCGGGAAGGCGCCGGGGGCGGGGGTTCCGGGAGCGGTGCCGGGCAGAGGGGGCAAAACGGAGCGGCGGCGTTTCGGGCGGGGGTGTGCGGGGGACGCCGTTTCGCGAAAAAACGCGGGGATGCGGGCGCAGGCGGCAAAAAATTTCCGAAACCGATTGACAAAAGCCCCTGCTTATGCTATAATATAGTTCCGTACATGAGCGAGGGCGTTCATTCATCCAAGGGGCATTTTCCGCCCTTGCTTGAATGGGCGTTTTTCACTTTTTTTCAGGGGCTACCCCCGAAACGGAGGGCAGGATGGGTACGGCGGAAAACAATACGGCGATCCTTTTGGTGTCCTCCGGCACGCGGCTTACCGCGGCGCTCGGTGCGCGTCTTTCCCCCGCCCGCTTCTCTCTTTTTTCCGTCGCCACGGCGGCGGAGGGGGAGGAGGCGCTGCTGCTTTCCGACTTCGATGCGGTGATTCTCGATCTGCCGCTGCGGGGCGGCGGCGGCGTGCCGCTTGCCCGCCGTGCCGCCCGCACGGGCGCGACCGGCGTGCTGCTGCTGGTAAAGGAAGGCGAGCGGGCGCGCGCGGAGGCGGCGCTTTCGGGCGCGGGGATTCTCGTGCTCGGAAAACCCGTCGGCGCGGCGCGCCTGACGGAGGCGCTTGCCCTGCTTTGCAGCACGAGCGAGAAGCTGCGGCGGCTTGCCGCACGCCGTGCGGCGGCGGGCGACGGCGCGAGCCTTTCCCCCGAAGAAGAGGACGTGCGACTCATTCACCGCGCGAAGTGGCTGCTGATGACCGAATTGCGCATGAGCGAGCCACAGGCACACCGCTACATCGAAAAGCAGGCAATGGACCGTTGCGTGCCGAAGCGGCGGATCGCGGAGAACATTCTTGCAACCTATAAATAACGGTACGGAGGAACAAACAGCATGACCAAGTATATTTTTGTCACCGGCGGCGTGGTATCGGGTCTCGGCAAAGGCATTACGGCAGCCTCGCTCGGCAGACTGCTGAAGGCGCGCGGGCTGAAGGTGGCGGCGCAGAAACTGGACCCCTACATCAACGTAGACCCCGGCACGATGAGCCCTTACCAGCACGGCGAGGTGTATGTGACCGAGGACGGGGCGGAGACCGACCTGGACCTGGGGCATTACGAGCGCTTTATCGACGAGGATCTGAACAAATATTCCAACCTGACCACCGGCAAGGTGTACTGGAACGTGCTGAACAAAGAGCGGCGGGGCGAATACCTCGGCTCGACCGTACAGGTCATTCCCCACGTGACGAACGAGATCAAGGAATTTATCTACCGCGTGGGTCGCGCGACCGGGGCGGATGTGGTGATTACCGAAATCGGCGGCACGATCGGCGACATTGAATCGCAGCCCTTTATTGAGGCGGCGCGGCAGGTTTCGCTTGAGGTCGGGCGGGAAAACAGCCTGTTCATCCACGTGACGCTGGTTCCCTTCCTGCGCGGGTCGGACGAGCATAAATCCAAGCCCACCCAGCACTCGGTGAAAGAGTTGCAGGGCATGGGCATTCACCCGAACATCATTGTGCTGCGCTGCGACGAGCCGCTTGAGGACTCCATTTTCAAAAAGATTTCCATGTTCTGCAACGTCAAGCCCGACTGCGTGATTGAAAACATTACCCTGCCCTACCTCTATGAGGCGCCCCTGATGCTGGAGAAGGCAAACTTCTCCGCGGTGGTGTGCCGCGAACTGGGGCTGCAGACGAAAGAACCCGACCTTGCCGACTGGCGCGGGATGGTAGAGCGGATCAAGAACCGTGAAAAAGAAGTGCACATCGGGCTGGTGGGCAAATACGTACAGCTGCACGACGCCTACCTTTCGGTGGCGGAGGCGATGCGCCACGCGGGCTACACGCTGAACACGCACATCCGCATTCACTGGCTGGATTCGGAGACGCTGACGAAAGATACCGTGGACGAGGCGCTCGGAGGCCTTGACGGCATCATTGTGCCGGGCGGCTTCGGCGGGCGCGGGATTGAGGGCATGATTCTGGCGGCGCGCTACGCGCGGGAACACCATGTGCCGTATTTCGGAATATGCCTGGGGATGCAGATAGCGGTTATAGAATATGCGCGCAATGTTGCGAAAATTGAGGATGCGGATTCCGGCGAATTCAACGAGCTGTGCCGTCACAAGGTGATAGATTTCATGCCGGGGCAGAGCGACGACATCGACAAAGGCGGCACGCTGCGCCTCGGCGCTTACCCGTGCGTCATTCAGCCCGGCACCACCATGGCGCGCTGCTACGGCAAGGCGACCATCTCGGAGCGGCACCGCCACCGTTATGAGTTCAACAACGACTACCGCGATACGCTGCAGGCGGCGGGTCTGACCCTTTCGGGTCTTTCGCCCGACGGGCGTCTCGTTGAGACGGTGGAACTTTCCGACCGCCCCTTCTTTGTGGGCGTTCAGTATCACCCCGAATTCAAATCCCGCCCGAATAAGGCGCACCCGCTGTTCTGCGGTTTTATCGCGGCGGCGCTGGCGCATGCGGAAGAAACCAGAGAGTAAACGGAGGAGAAACGAATGCACGACCGCTACGAAAACCCCCTGTGCCGCCGCTATGCGGGGCGCGAAATGCAGGAGATTTTTTCGGATGACCGCAAGTTTTCCACCTGGCGGCGACTGTGGGTTGCCCTTGCCGAGAGTGAAAAGGAACTTGGGCTGCCGATTACGGACGAACAGATTGCCGAGATGCGGGCGCACCTTTCCGACATAGACTACGACATGGCGGAGGCGCGGGAGCGCGAGGTGCGCCATGACGTGATGGCGCACATCTACACCTACGGCGCGGTCTGCCCGACGGCAAAGCCGATCATTCACCTCGGGGCAACGAGCTGCTATGTGGGCGACAACACCGACATCATTCTGCAGCGGGACGCGCTGCTTTGCGTGCGGCGGCGGCTGCTTGCCGTGCTTTCGGCGCTTGCCGATTTTGCCGAGCGGCACGCCGACCTCACCACCCTTGCCTACACCCATTTTCAGGCGGCGCAGCCGACCACGGTGGGCAAGCGCGCCACCCTGTGGGCGCAGGATCTGATGATGGATCTCGAGCGGCTGAATTTTACGCTGGGGAACCTGCGGCTGCTCGGCTGCCGCGGCACCACCGGCACGGGTGCGAGTTTTCTGGAACTCTTCGGCGGGGACAAGGAAAAAGTGTTCGCGCTGGAGGGGCGGATTGCCGAGAAGATGGGCTTCCCCGGTGCCTATGCGGTGAGCGGGCAGACCTACCCGCGCAAGGTGGACGATTTTACCCTCTCGGTGCTCTCGGGCATTGCGCAGAGCGCCATGAAATTCTCGGGCGATGTGCGGCTGCTCTCCCACCTCAAGGAGTTTGACGAACCGTTTGAGGCGGGGCAGGTCGGCTCCTCTGCCATGGCATACAAGCGCAACCCCATGCGCAGCGAGCGCATCACTTCCCTTGCCCGCTACGTGATTGCCACGGCGCAGAACACCGCCATGACCGCCGGCACACAGTGGATGGAGCGGACGCTCGACGATTCCGCCAACCGCCGCATCAGCCTGCCGGAGGCATTCCTTGCGATCGACGGGATTCTGACCCTTTACGAAAACGTGATTGCGGGCGTGACGGTCTACCCGAAGGTCATTGCGCGGCACCTGGCGGACGAACTTCCCTTTATGGCGACCGAAAATATTCTGATGTACTGCACCAAAAAAGGCGGTGACCGACAGACGCTGCACGAGGCGATCCGCCGCCACAGCGTGGCGGCGGGGCGCGCCGTGAAGGAGACGGGGTGCGACAACGATCTGCTGGACCGCATTGCATCCGACCCGGTCTTTTCCGTAACGCGGGAGGAAATTGACGCCATTCTGCGCGAGAGTCCGCTCTCGGGCGTGGCTGCCGACCAGACGCGGCGGTATGTTGCCGAGATCCGCGCGGTGCTTGCCGCCTATGCGGGCACGTTCCGCACGGGAGACGACGCCGTGAACGTATAAAACGGGAACGTATAAAAAAAGAAAACCGAAGAAAACAGGCGGCAAACGCCGGGCACCGGAAAAACCGGGCGCCGGCACGAAAAAAAGAAAAAAATATCCGAACATATTTGAGGAGGGTTTTCAATTATGCTGACTGCCATTGTAGGAATTAACTGGGGTGACGAAGGGAAAGGGCGCATGGTCGACCTGCTCTCTTCCGACTACGACATCATCTGCCGGTACCAGGGCGGCAACAACGCGGGCCATACGGTCATCAACGAGCGGGGAAAATTCGTTCTGAATCTTCTGCCCTCCGGCATTCTGCGGGAGAGCACCGTCAACGTGATGGGCAACGGCATGGTCATTGACATTGAGCACCTGTGCGGCGAAATGAAGGCGCTGACCGACAAGGGCATCCGGATTACGCCCGAAAACCTGAAAATCAGCGACAAGGCGATCATCTGCCTGCCCTACCACAAGATGCAGGACATTATGGAAGAAGAGCGCCTCGCGGACAAGAAATACGGCTCGACCCGCCGCGGCATTGCCCCGGTATATGCCGACAAGTACATGAAAAAAGGTCTGCGGATGGAAGATCTTCTGCATCCCGAAGGGCTGGGGGAGAAGGTTAAGGACCTTGTGGAATGGAAGAACATCACCGTAACGGGCTACGGTCATGCGCCGGTGAAGGCAGAGGACATTCTGGCGTGGCTCAAGAAATTCGGCGCGCAGGTCGCCCCCTTTGTGACCGATGTTTCAAGTTACCTGTATGACGCGGTGAAGGCGGGCAGGCGCATTATGTTTGAGGCGCAGCTCGGCGCCCTGCGCGACATTGATTTCGGCATTTACCCCTACACCTCCTCTTCCCAGACGCTGGCGGCGTTCGGTCCGATCGGCGCGGGCATTCCCGGCGTGCGGCTGGACAACACCATCGGTATTATGAAAGCCTATTCCACGTGCGTGGGCGAGGGACCGTTCACGGCGGAGATGTTCGGGGAGGAAGCCGAGGCGCTGCGCGCCGCCGGCGGCGAATACGGCGCGGCAACCGGCAGACCCCGCCGCGTGGGTCCGTTTGACATTCCCGCCTCGCGCTACGGCGTGCGGATACAGGGGGCGGACTGCATTGCCCTGACCAAACTGGACGTGCTTTCGTACCTCGACCGTGTGCCGGTGTGCGTGGCATACGAAATTGACGGCGTGCGCACCACCGACTTCCCGACCGGGGAGCGGCTTTTGCGTGCCAAACCCGTGGTGGAATACCTGCCGGGCTTTGGCGACGTTTCCGCCTGCCGCACCTATGACGCGCTGCCCGCGGCGGCAAAAGACTACATCGCCTATCTCGAAAAGGCGGTGGGCTGCCCCATCCGCTACGTTTCGGTGGGCGCCGGCAGAGACGAATATATTGAGATCGGCAAATAAGGGAGAGTTTCATGAAAAAAGCACAGCAGGTTGTCCTGATTCTCGATTTCGGCGGGCAGTATAAAGAACTGATTGCCCGCTGCGCGCGGGAAAAGCGCGTCTATTCCATCGTCCGCGCGGGCGATACCATCACGCCCGAGGAAGTAAAGAAAATCCGCCCGATCGGCATCATTCTGACGGGCGGACCGAACAGCGTTTACGACCCCGCCTCCCCCCACTGCGACAAGCGGATTCTGGAACTCGGGATTCCCGTGCTCGGCATCTGCTACGGTATGCAGCTGCTTGCCTACACCCTCGGCGGTACCGTATCCCCCTGTGAGACGAGCGAATACGGCAAGACCGCGTTGATGCTGAACCCGAACCACACGCTGTTTTACGGGCTGATTGCCGAGGAAACGGGGCTGATGAGCCACACCGACCAGGTGACCGTTCTCCCCGCCGGCTTTGTGTGCACCGGCCGGACGGCGCATTGCGAAAACGCCGCCATTGCGGACAATACCCGCTGCCTGTACGGCGTGCAGTTCCACCCCGAGGTAGAAAGCACCCCGCACGGCAAGAAGATCATTGAGAACTTCCTTTACCGCGTCTGCGGGGCAAAGGGCGACTACAACCTGAAAAACCTGGAAGCAGAACTGATCGCCGGCGTGCGGAAGCAGGTCGGGGATGCGGAAGTGGTGCTGGGGCTTTCGGGCGGCGTGGATTCTTCGGTCTGCGCGGCGCTTCTTTCGCGTGCCATCCCCGGGCGGGTGCACTGCATTTTTGTGGATCACGGTCTGATGCGCAAAGACGAGGGCGACCTGGTGGAGGAGGCGTTCCGCGGCTGGGATGTGGATTTCATCCGCGTCAACGCGGGGGCGCGGTTCCTTGCGCGCCTGGCGGGCGTCAGCGACCCGGAGGAGAAGCGCAAGATCATCGGCACCGAATTCGTGCGGGTGTTTGAAGAGGAATCGAACAAGCTGCACAACGTGCGCTTCCTTGCCCAGGGTACGATTTACCCGGACGTGATCGAATCGGGCGGCAGCAAGGCTGCCACCATCAAGAGCCACCACAACGTGGGCGGGCTGCCGAAGAACATGAAGTTTAAGGGCGTGGTAGAGCCGCTGCGCGGGCTTTTCAAGGACGAGGTACGGAAACTGGGCAGACGGCTGGGGCTTGCCCCGCAGTTTGTCAACCGCCAGCCCTTCCCCGGTCCCGGGCTTGCCGTGCGGATTCTCGGAGAGATCACCGAGGAGAAGATTGCCATCCTGCAGGAGGCGGACGCCATCTTCCGTGAGGTGGTGGAGCGGCACCGCATTCAGGCGGACCAGTATTTTGCCGTGCTGACCGACACGCGCTCGGTGGGTGTGGTAGGCGATTTCCGCACCTACGACTACACCGTGGCGCTGCGCGCCGTGCGCACCTCGGATTTCATGACCTGCGAATATGCTCCCATCTCGCACAAGGTGCTGGGCGAAGCTTCTGCCCGCATTGTGAACGAGGTGAAGGGGGCGGGGCGCGTGGTGTACGACATCACGGGCAAACCGCCTGCCACCATCGAATGGCAATAAAAAACCGCGCCGCCCCGTTTCGGGGCGGCGCTTTTTTGCGGGAAAGACGCGGACAGCCAAGAGGTAAAAAGCGCGCGCAGGGGCTGCCAATGCGGCAGCCGCCGGAACCCCGCCGCGCCACACGCCGGCGACCGCGAACCCCGCCGCGGCGCCCTTTTTCCCCCCCAAAAAGAGTCCGCAACGCCGAAAAACGCCTTTTGCCATTCCGCTTTGAAGTTTTTGAAGGGGCGGAAACTTTTTCCGAAAAAGTTCCCGCGTACGCCCCCTCAAAGAAACAGCGGGCGAAGCTGGCGCCCTTCCCGCGCGGCGGCGAAGGCGGCGGGGAGGCGGGCAAAATCCGCAACGAGCGACGAGGGCTTTTTTTGGGGGTCATCCTGCCGCATGGGCACGAAATACACGCCCCGCCGCACCGAAAGGTGCGCAAGGTTCGGCAGGTTGGCGGAGAGCGCATCGTTGGACGCGAGGGCAAGCAGCAGCGGGCGCTCTGCCCGCAGGTGGGCTTTTGCCGCCATGGTAACCGGCGTATCGGTAATGCCGAGCGCCATTTTGGCAAGCGTATTGCCCGTGCAGGGGGCGATGATGAGAAATTCCAGCGGGTTTTTCGGTCCGAGCGGCTCGGTCTCCACAATGGTGTGGAGTCCGCGGCGCCCGCACACCTCCTCGACCTCCCCCCGGAATTCGGCGGCAAGGTGAAAGCGCGTATCGGTCGCATAGACCGCATCGGAGAAGATGGGCAGCACCTCCTCCCCCGCCGCGCGGAGTTCCCGCAGTGCCGCGAGCGAGGCGCTGAGGGTGCAGAACGACCCGCAAAAAGCATATCCGATCAAGAAAGAATCCCTCCCTTCCCCTCGGCAAGGCGGGCGCGGATGGCGCGGTAAAGGTCCATGCCCGCGCTCTCCGGCGCATATTTTCCAGGCAGCCCTGCCGAGGGGGGCAGGAGAACGCCGTGCGCGGCAGCGGCGGAACGGTCGATGGCGCCGCAGCCGAGATCGTAAAACAGAATGCCCCGCGGCAGGCGGAAGACCGCCTCGGCGGGAAAGACGGGGGCGGGCACGGTACAAAAGACCGCACGCACATCGTCTCCGACGCGAATGCCGCCATCGCCCGGCGGGGAAAGGGGAAGCGCTTCCGCCCCGAGGGCGGCGGCAGCCTCCCGCTGCGCGGGGGAGCGGGCAAAGAGCCGCACGTGCGCGCCGAGCGGGAGCAGAAGGCGCAGGAGCGCCGTGGCGATCCGCCCGCCGCCGATGACGGCATAGGTTCCGTCCGAAAGGACGATGGGCAGATGGAGCGCGGCGTGCGCCACGGCGGCTTCCGCCGTGGCGGCGGCGGAACGGAAACGCACCTCTTCTCCATAATAATCCACAAGCGAGCGCACGCCTGCCCCGGCGGCGATGGCAGCGACATCGGGCGTCACGTTTCCGGCAAAAAAGAGCGTTTCGTCTTCGGCACGGGAAAACACCGTGCGCAGGGTGGGGGCATCATCCCGCGCCCCCTCGGTCAGCACGTGCCGTCCGTCCCGCGTCAGGGGCAGCGGCAGAATCACCGCATCTGCCCCGGCAAGCGCCGCCGCGAGCGAGGAACACGCGCCGGGCGCCCCTTCGGGCAGCAGGTAGGTGGCAACGGTCGTGCCGTCCTCCGATAAACAACGGGCAACGATGCGCATACGCGCATCCCCGCCGATGAGAGCGATTTTCATGAGCAAACCAAAAGAACACGGTACAGTAGCATTCTATGCCGCGCGGGGGGATGCTGCCACGCGGGGGATGCTGCCGCGCGGGGGATGCTGCCACGCGGGGGATGCTGCCGCGGGGGGGGATTTTCCGGCGGGGGATGACGGCTTTTTCCCCGCTGCGGCAGGCGTGCCCCACACACGGAAGCGGCGGCGGATTCCTTTGGGAATCCGCCGCCGTTCCTTACCCCAGCGCCACGTCCAGCAGCATCATCAGCGCAAAGCCGAGCATCACGCCCGCCGTCGCCACGTAGGGGTGCGCCTCGCGCCCTTCTTCACATTCGGGAATCAGTTCGTGCACGCACACCAGCACCATCGCCCCCGCCGCAAAGGCAAGCGCGTAGGGCAGCAGCGCCTTTACGGCAAGCACGAGGCATGCCCCCAGCAACCCGGCGATCGGTTCCACCGCGCCGGACGCTGCACCGAGAAGAAACGCGCGGCGGCGGGAGTACCCCTCCCGCCGCAGGGGGAGCGACACCGCAGCCCCTTCGGGGAAGTTTTGCAGCGCAATGCCCACGGCAATGCTCACCGCGCCCCAAAGTGCCTCGGGGGTGTAGGCAACGCCGAGCGAGCCGAACGCCACCCCCACCACCAGCCCCTCGGGAATGTTGTGCAGGGTAATCGAAAGAATCAGCAAAAAGAGTCTGCCCCGCGGGGCGGGCGCGGGCGGGAGGGGGGGCGCGTCTGCCGCCCCGTTCCCTTCCGCGCCCCCGGCAGGGGGCGCGCCTTTGCGCCGCGCCAAGCGGCGCAAAACAAGGTCGGACAGCCATAAAAACGCCGCGCCGGCAAGAAAGCCGCAAACGGCAACAAGAAAGGGAGGAACGCCGCCCGCCGCCTCCGCCAGTTCCACGGCGGGGGCAAGCAGGGAAAAATAACTTGCCGCCAGCATCACACCGGCGGCGAACCCGAGAAGCAGGTTCATTTGCCTTGTGCCGGCATTCCGAACAAACGCCACCGTACCTGCCCCCGCCGTTGTGAATGCCCACGTAACGAGGGTGGCAAGCAGCGCCCAAAATACAAGTGGATTCATAAATCAGCCTCCATCGCCATTCTATGCACCGCCCCCGCCGCGCGTGCGGCGGGGGCTGGGAACGGGGGGAACGATGCGAAAACTTTTTTGGAAAAAAGTTTTCGCGCTTTCAAAAAACTTCAAGGCGGTGGTGACACGGGAACGTCCGGCGGAAAGGGGAGGCGGCGGGGAGCACGCGGGATTCCGCAATGAGACAGCGGTTCCGCCGCAAGGCGCTGTCCGCCGTCCCGCGCTGCACCCCCAAAATTCCGCGCGGGGGGAGAATGTTTCGCGACTCGGGAGCGGCGTCGCGCGGAAATAAGAGAGTGCCCCCACGAAAAAAAGAAAACGCGGAAAAAACCGGGCGCGGACAGAAAAAACTGCGTTTCGCCCCGGCGCTGCGGCTCGGTCGCGCGGCGGCTCTGACAGTCCACCGGGCTGTCATTCATTTCAAGTTAGTTCGGCGCCTGAATCCGCTTTTACACCGATTCCGGCGAACCGGGCGTTCCGGGCGGGGAAGTTCCGAATTGCAGGAAAGGGATTGCTTTTTCCCTCCTGCCCAACCGCGAATTTCGGCGCAGGACGCGATCGAACCAGTTGAACGAGGGGTAGTTCGGAGGGGCGAACAAGAAGCCCCTCCGCTCGTTCCCCGTGACCGAGCCGCAGCGAGAAGAACAAGAAGCCCCTTCGCTTCGTCTCCCGCCGCAGCGGGAGAAACTTCCGCAAAGAAAAAAGTTTCACAGTGGAACGCTGTCCTCCGACCCGCG
>CAKSLR010000032.1 GCA_934467435.1 uncultured Eubacteriales bacterium
TGCCGGAGGAGGTCAACGACATTCTCTGGAAGAGAACCGACTATACCTGGCCCTGCACGTGGTTTGCCCCCCGTGTCACGGGCAAGGGCGCGTTTGCCTCTGCGTACGATGTCATGAACAACTGGGGCGCCAATCACGGCGCCATCAGTTACGGGCACATCGGGGCGGACCTCATTACACTCTGCTCGATGCTGCGGATCCCCGTTTGTATGCACAACGTGCCGGAGACGGATATCTTCCGCCCCGCCGCATGGAATGCCTTCGGCATGGAGAAAGAGGGGCAGGATTTCCGCGCCTGCGCGGCGTACGGTCCGCTCTTCAAAAAATAAGTTTCATTCGGAAAATGGCGGGTTCCCCGCCATTTTCTTCTTGCTTTTTTCGTGCGGCTCGATTATAATAAAGACAGGCGGGCGTTTCCCGCCGGGAAAGGGTATATCATGTTAAAAGGAATTTCACCCCTCCTCTCGCCGGAACTGCTGAAGGTACTTTGCGAGATGGGACACGGGGATACTATCGTGATTGCGGACGGGAATTTTCCCGCCGCTTCTGTCGGCCGTGGGGCGCATGTGATCCGTGCGGACGGTCTCGGGGTGCCCGAACTTCTGCGGGCGATTCTGCCGCTGTTTCCGCTTGATGCGTATGTGGAACACCCCGTTTCACTCATGCAGGTGGTGCCGGGGGACCCCGTAAAGACCCCCATTTGGGAAGAATATCGCGCTGCGGTGCGGGAGCACGACGAGCGGGGCAACGCCGCGTTTGCGGAGGTAGAGCGCTTTGCGTTCTATGAAAAGGCAAAAGTGGCGTATGCCATCGTTGCCACCGGGGAGAAGGCGGTATATGCCAACATCATCTTACAAAAAGGAGTGGTAAAAGAATGAAACAGCCGACCTATTACCTGGCGATTGATTTTGGCGCTTCCAGCGGGCGGCATATGCTGGGGCACATCGAAGACGGGAAAATGGTGCTGGAAGAGGTGTATCGGTTTGAAAACGGCGTTGCCGAGAAAAACGGGCACCTTTGCTGGGATTATGAATATCTGTTCGATGAAGTTCTTGCGGGGCTGCGCCGCTGCCGCGAGATCGGCAAAATTCCGACCTATATGGCGATTGATACCTGGGGCGTGGATTTTGTGCTGCTGGACGGTGCGGATCGGATTCTCGGCGATACGGTCGCCTATCGGGATGCCCGTACCGAAGGAATGGCGGAGGTGGTTGCCGCAAAGGTCCCGCAGGAGGAACTGTTCCTTCGCACGGGAATTGCTTACCAGCCCTTTAATACCATCTATCAGTTGATCGCCCTGCGGGAAAAAGAGCCGGAACTGCTTGCCGCCGCACGCAGCCTGCTGCTGGTGCCCTCCTATTTCAATTTCCGCCTGACCGGGGAGAAGTGTAATGAATATACCATGGCATCCACCACCCAGTTGGTGGACGCCGACACCCGGAACTGGGATTTTGAATTGCTTGGCAAACTGCGCCTGCCGGGTGCATTGTTTGAGCGCCCCCGGAACCCGGGGGATGTGGTCGGGCATTTTCTGCCCGAGGTGAAAGAAGCGCTCGGCTTTGATTGTACGGTGCTTCTGCCGGCAAGCCATGATACCGCCTCCGCCGTGGTGGCGGTCCCCTGTACCGAGCGGTCGTTTGCCTATATCAGTTCGGGTACCTGGTCGCTCTTCGGCACCGAACTGCGCGAGCCGAACCGCACCGAAAAAAGTTTTCTTGCGGGGTTCACGAACGAGGGCGGTTACGCGGGGCGGTACCGCTTTCTCAAGAACATCATGGGGCTGTGGATGATTCAGTCCGCCCGGCGGGAGTGGCAGGCAGAGGGGAAAGACTATTCCTTTGCCGCACTGTGTGAAGAAGCGGAGCGCTGCGATGCGTTCCCCTCCCGCGTGCGGGTGGAGGACAACCGGTTTCTTGCCCCCGCCTCTATGATTGAGGAAGTGCGGGCAGCATGCCGCGAGAGCGGGATGCCCGTGCCCGAGAGCGTAGGGGAAGTGGCGTCGGTCATCTACCACAGCCTGGCGGACGGTTATGCCCGCGCGATGCAGGAGATGGAGGAAATCACGGGCGAGCATTTTGCCGCGCTTTGCGTGGTGGGGGGTGGCAGCCGTGCCGCCTACCTCAACCGCCTGACGGCAGACGCGGTCGGGCGCCCGGTGCTTGCCGGCCCCGGTGAGGCGACCGCCATCGGCAATCTGGCGGTGCAGATGATCGCCGCCGGCGAACTTCCCGGTCTGCGGGAAGCCCGACGCCTGATTCGTCGCTCCTTTGCGGTGGAACGCATCGAGCCGCAGACATAAAAAGCATCCGGCGCGGCATTTTGCCGCGCCGGATGTTTTTGCTTTTTGCTTGCAACGGGGCGAAAAATATGTTATACTTAGGAGAGAAGAATTCTGCCGCGCGCGGCAAAAACGGGAGTGGATATGACCGAACTGGAGAAGCGTTATCTTGCCGCCAAACGCCGGCTGTTTGATTTGTATTATGAAAAAGAACTGAACCCCGAGCAGCGGGAGGCGGTGTTTTCCGCAAACGGACCGCTGTTGATTCTCGCCGGGGCGGGCAGCGGAAAAACCACGGTGCTTGTGCGGCGGATCGTGTTTCTGATTCAGTACGGCAACGCCTATTTCAGCGACAAGATACCGCCCGAGATCGATGAAGCCAGTGTGTTGGATATGGAGCGGGCGGCATCGCTCAGCCATGAGGAGATCGGCTATATTCTTCCCGAATTCATTACCGACCCATGCCCCCCTTACGCGGTGCTTGCCATCACCTTTACCAACAAAGCCGCACGGGAAATCCGGGAACGGCTGCTTTCCGCCTTTGACGGGAATGAGAGCATTGCCACAGACATCTGGGCGGGCACGTTCCATTCGATCTGTGTGCGGATTCTGCGCCGCTATGCGGAACGGGTCGGTTTTGCTTCCAATTTTTCCATCTACGATACCGATGAGAAAAAACGTCTGGTCAGCGAGTGCATGAAGCGGCTGGAAATTGACGAAAAAATGCTTCCCGTCCGATCGGTGATGAACGAGATCAGCCGGGAAAAGGACGCCCTGCGCGGTCCGGGGGACGAAAATCAGCCCGACCTGCGACGACGGCATATTGCCCGTATTTATGCTGCCTATGAGCGGCGGCTGCAATCCTGTAACGCACTGGATTTTGACGACATCATTCTCAAAACCGTGCAACTGCTGGAAGAAAACCCGGATGTGCTGGCATATTACCAGAACAAGTTCCGCTATGTGGCAGTGGATGAGTACCAGGATACCAACTACGCCCAGTTCCGCCTGACCGAACTGCTTTCCGGCATGCGGCGGAACATTATGGTGGTGGGGGATGACGACCAGAGCATCTATCGCTTCCGCGGGGCAACGGTGGAGAATATCCTGCACTTCGACAAGGCATACCCGGACGCCAAAATCATCAAACTGGAGCAGAATTACCGTTCGACCCAGACCATTCTGGAGGCGGCAAACGCAGTCATTGCTCACAATACCGAACGGCACAAAAAGTCTCTTTGGTGTCGCGCGGCGGAGGGCGATAAGATTGTGCTGCATAAAAGCGCGACCGGCGAGCGGGAGGCAACCTACATCACCGATAAGATTATGGAACTGGTCGTGCGGGAGAAACGGCGGTACAGTGATTTTGCCGTCCTTTACCGTGTCAACGAACTCTCCCGCGCACTGGAGGGGGCGTTCGCCAAAAGCGGCATCCCGTACCGGGTGCTGGGGGGACAACGCTTCTTTGACCGCAAGGAAATCCGGGATGTGGTGGCATACCTGGTGATGGTGGAAAACGGCAGGGACGACCAGAAACTGCGCCGCGTTATCAATGAGCCGAAGCGCAAGATCGGGCAGGCGACGGTGGACGCCGTGGCGGAAATTGCCGACCGGCAGGGCTGCTCCATGTTTGAGGTGCTGGAGCATTGTGAGGATTATGTGGCGCTCGGCAAGGCATCCCCCAACCTGCAGAGTTTTACCGGAATCATTCATCGCCTGCGGGAGGAAGGGGGCAGCGTTTCGGAACTGATTGAAAAAACGCTTGCCTATACCGGCTATCGCCGGATGCTGGAGGATGCGGGCGAAGAAGGCGAGGGGCGCCTTGACAGCGTGAACGAGTTGCTTTCCGCCGCCGTAGAGTATGAAAAACGGGCGGGGGACGGTGCATCGCTCGGCGGATTCCTTGAAGAAGTGGCGCTGGTTTCGGATGTGGATAAATATGACGAAACTGCCGACGCGGTGGTGCTGATGACGGTGCACAGCGCAAAGGGACTGGAATTTCCTGTGGTCTTTCTTGCAGGGGTGGAAGAAGGCATCTTCCCCGGTACCCAGTGCATAACGCACCCCGAAGAACTGGAGGAGGAACGCCGCCTTGCCTATGTTGCCATTACACGTGCCAAAGAACGGCTGTTCCTGACCTGCGCTACCCACCGGCTCCTGTGGGGCAGAACGCAGGCAAATCCGCTCTCCCGCTTTGTAGAGCGGGAAATGCCGCCTGCCCTTTATACGGAGGAAGAGGATACCGACCCCTACTTCAGCGCGCCGCTCTCGGGCGCGGAACGGGCAAGACGGCAGAGTGCATATGCCGCCGCTCCGCGGCGACAGGAAAATCTTTCGGGCGAGTTTTTCCGCCGCGCCGATGTGGCGGCGGAATCCCATACTGCCGTGCCCTGCAAAAGCGGCTTTTCCCGTTTTGCGGCGGGCAGCCGTGTGCGCCACGCCGTATTCGGCGCGGGTACGGTGCTTTCCGCGCGGGATATGGGGGGCGATATCCTGTACGAAGTGGCGTTTGACAATGGCACAACCAAAAAACTGATGGCGACCTATGCCCGCCTGACGCGGGAGTAAAAATTCCGTATCCGTACCGCATGGAGGGGAAAGACATGAAAGACAGAAAGCATCCGGATGCCCTGTGCCTTTTGATGGTGGGCAACAGTTTCGCCGATGACGCAATGACCGATGCCTACGCCATTGCCCGCGCGGCGGGGGTGCGTGAGGTACAGATCGGTAACCTGTACATCGGTGGGTGCAGCATCGAGCATCATCTGGCATGCGCGCAGAGCAATGAGCCTGTCTACGATTTTTGCTATTTTGATGAAAAGGGCGAAAAACAAAAGCGCCCGGCAACCCGCTTTTCGGAGGGGGTCGCGTTTGCCGACTGGACGGCGTATTCGTTGCAGCAGGCAAGCCATTTTTCGGGAATGCGGGAGACGTATGCCCCCCTTCGCGCCCTGCATGACGCGACCGAGGCGCTTGCCCCGCTGCCCGGGCAGCCGTTTTATTTCCACATGACCTGGGCATACCAGCAAAACAGCACGCATGGCGGGTTTGCCAACTACGGCGGCAGTCAGGCCGCCATGTACCGCGCCATTGTGGATTGCACCCGGCATGAGGCGATGACAAGCGGGCTGTTTTGCGGCATCATTCCCTGTGGCACGGCGGTGCAGAACCTGCGCACGTCTTTTCTTGGCGATACCATCTGCCGGGACGGATATCACCTGGATCTGCGCTACGGCAGGTATGTAGCAGGGTTGACCCTGGTCGGCACCATGACGGGAATCGACCCCCTTTGCCTCGGTTACCGTCCACCGGACGTGAGCGAGCGGGAGGCGCTTGCCTGCCGCCGCGCTGCCGCAGCCGCCATCCGGGCGCCGTTTACCGTGACGCAGACGGAAGCATAAAAAAACCCGTGCCGGAACCGGCACGGGGCTTTTTTACAATATTACGCGGCCGGCTTTTTTTCAATGCCGCCCGAAAACGCAAGGAAGGACAGCGCAAGAAACACCACGTTGTAAGATTCCGCTACCGGCGGATTCTGCATGAACAGCAGCATCATATAGGGCAGGAAGGTCAGCACCAGACTGAAAATCACAAAAATCAGACTGGTGTGGGTCAGGGCGACGTTATCGGCATGGCCGAAGAAGAAGAGAATGGTCTGCCAGGCAAGCGATGCAGAGAGAAAGAGCAGTGCCAGCGTGGTCATCGCATCAAAGGCGACGGGGGAAGTGAACGCCCCCTCCCGCATGGCGATGAGAACCAGCGCAACGACCTGGCGCAGGGTACAGTAAACCGTGGCAGCCAAAAAGAAGAAATAGGAGCGGAAAATACCCGCAAGCAGCATCAGCAACTCTGCCCCGTAAAGCAGAAACCGGTGCGTTTCACTCGGGGTGCCGTTTACGGCGTGAACGATCTGAACGGCGATGACCGTTACGAGAGAAAGCGCCGCAAAAAGCAGAACACAAATGCGGTAATTCCGCTTCCCGTTCCCTAAAATCATGTAATCGTTCATCTGTGTCTGCCTCCTTTTCCTTTCTCTATCGCTTATTATACACAAAACCGGCGGTGTTGTCAACCGTCACCTGGGAAAAAGCGTTGCCCGCACCCGTATTTTTACGGGTGCGGGCAACTGGCTTTTCAGTCGCAAAGAATACCGGCGGCGCGCAGGGTGGAGACAAAGCGGGCAATATCCCCGGCTGCGGTTGCACGATCCACGGCGTATTCCGCACAAAGGGCGTCAAGCAGTTCTTCTTCGGTTGTGCCGACCTCTAGTTTTTTCCACAGAAAAATGCCGGTTTCATTCAGCTTAATCATGCCGTTGAGTTTTTCCGCCGCTTCCCCTACCGGCATGACAATGGGGGTGCCTGCGACCTCGCGCAGAAGAAAGTTTTCGTTGATTTTCATAAATTCTCCTTTCGGGGGGCACGGGTAAGGGTGGTGAACGAAAGTTCAGCCGCCTCCCGCGAAATATTGCAGCCGAGCAGATACATCGGCACGGTGCAGAGCAGGGCATCGGCAAGCGATATGGTACGGTTCATTTCCATCGCGTCCTTCGGGCGTAACAGTTGCCCGAAAATGTGGTCTACCGCCTCACCGGATGCCATGGGACGGATGCGATTTTCCGTGCTGCGCTCAAGAAAGCAGATGGCGGCAAGGGGGGCGGACGTATTGCGGTTCCACCCTTCTTTTCCGCACCAGGGGGTACCGTATGCGATAAACCCGCCTTCCGGCGTGCGGCGCAGAATGGGTTTGTCACCGTTGATAATGGTGACGGCGTCTCCATAGACCTGCCGCCACAGGGAGATATGCGTGCTTTTGCCGGTGCCGCTGTGGGCAGAGAAAGCGTAGGCGCGTCCGTCATATGCCACCACCGCCGCGTGCATGAGAAATGCATCGTACGGAAGCAGGGCGCGACAGAGGTGCCGGTAAACCGAAATGCTTTCGTGGTACCCGAGAGAGAAATTCGGCTTTTCCCGGTGCGAGGCCAGAATTTCTTCCTCCGGTACCTCTACCGAAAAATCAGCGCGTGCACCCGCAGGGGCAAGGTAGGCGGCGCATTGCCGCAAAACGAACGGGTAGTGGGCATGAATTTCAATATTCAGGTCGGCAATGCGGTAAACAGGCATAAAAAACTCCTCACAACAGAACACCGGCAGGCAGAAAAGACCTGCCTGCCGGAATTTGTTTCAGTGAACGATGCAACGCTCGGTGTCAATATCAAAAATGTGCAGACGACCGGTGTCAATGGCAACCTTCACAGTCTCACCGGCGCGGGAGATCGAGTGCGGCGAAACGCGCGCGATCAGGTTGTTCGTGTCCTCTTCCTGCCCCTTATAGCGCAGGTACAGGAAAATTTCCGAACCCATCAACTCGGTCACGTCGATATCCACATCGATAATGTTCTCCGGCATGCTGGAGAGGTACATCGGCTCGTCATGAATACACTCGGGGCGCAGACCCAGCACAACCTGGCGATCGATATATTCCTTCAGGGCAGGGTTGTTTGCCTTTTCGGTCGGCAGGCGCAGTGTGTTTTCGCCAAACTGCACGTACAGGTCGTTGTCTTTCTTAATCAGTTTCGCATTGATGAAGTTCATCTGCGGCGTGCCGATAAAGCCGGCAACGAAGGTGTTGACCGGGTAATCATACAGGCTCTGCGGGGTATCTACCTGTTGAATCAGACCGTCCTTCATGACAACGATACGGCTCGCCATGGTCATAGCCTCGGTCTGGTCGTGGGTCACGTAAATGAAGGTGGTGCCGACCTTTTTATGAATCTTGGTCAACTCGGTTCTCATGGAAGCACGCAGTTTCGCATCGAGGTTGGAAAGCGGTTCGTCCAGAAGGAAGACCTTCGGGTTCCGCACGATGGCACGACCGAGCGCCACACGCTGTTTCTGACCGCCGGAAAGCGCCTTCGGCTTTCTTTCCAGCAGGTGGTTGATGTCCAGAATCCGGGCAGCCTCTTCCACGCGGCGTTTGATCTCTTCCTTCGGTACCTTGCGCAACTTCAGACCGAATGCCATGTTCTCAAACACGGTCATGTGCGGGTACAGTGCATAGTTCTGGAACACCATGGCGATATCGCGGTCTTTCGGCGCGACGTCGTTGACCAGCCGGTCGCCGATAAAAAGTTCGCCTTCGGTAATCTCTTCCAGACCTGCGATCATACGCAGGGTCGTGGACTTACCGCAGCCGGAAGGACCGACAAAGATCAAAAACTCCTTGTCCTTGATGTCCAGGCAGAAGTCGGAAACGGCGGTTACGCCGCCGGGGTATCTTTTATAAATATGCTTCAGAGATACGCTTGCCATAAAAACCTCCAAAATAATTACATATATTTTTTACGTACATTAGTATAGCAGATTTCCATGCAAAAGAAAAGAGGGCATTTTGCCAAAGTTTTTGCATGATGTTTGTGCAACTTGTATACATACGGAAAAACACGGTGGGAGAAACTCCATCTTTTCTGGATGATATTTTAATATATTAAGATTTTTGTTCCCCGTCTGCCAGCCCCTTGCGCGTCAGGGCAATGCGCTTGCGCCCGAGATCCACGCTCTTGATGCGCACCTCAATCACGTCGCCCACCGAAAACAGTTCCCGCGGGTGGGAGATATAGCGGTCGCTCATCTCTGAGATGTGCAAAAGCCCGTCCTCGTGTACGCCGATGTCGACAAACGCGCCGAAATCCACTACGTTCCGCACGGTGCCCTTCAGAAGCATTCCCTCGCTCAGATCCTTCATTTCCAGCACGTCCGAGCGCAGAACCGGTGCCGGCGCCGTATCCCGGATGTCGCGTCCCGGTTTTTCCAGTTCGCCGATGATGTCAAGCAGCGTCGGTTCCCCGCACCCGAGTGCCGCCGCAACCTGATTGGCGCCGCGCAAGGTGACCTTTGCCCGCAGCATGGCAATGTTGCCTTCCGCCACGTCCGCTTCGGTATAACCGAACAGGGCAAGCAGCCGCCGTGCCAGATCATAGGATTCGGGGTGTACGCCGGTGTTGTCAAACACCTCCGCCGAGCCGGGAACCCGCAAAAAGCCGGCACACTGTTCGTAGGCTTTGGCACCGATCTTCGGCACTTTTTTGATCTGTGCGCGCCCGGTAAAGGCGCCGTTTTCCTCCCGGTATGCCACCATGTTTTTGGCGGCGGTGGTGTTGATGCCCGCGATATAGGAGAGCAGGGAATAGGAGGCGGTGTTGACATCCACACCTACGGCGTTGACGCAGTCCTCCACCACGCCGCCGAGCGCCTCGGAAAGGCGGGCGGGCTTCATATCATGCTGATACTGCCCCACGCCAATCGCCTGCGGCTCGATTTTCACCAGTTCGGCAAGCGGATCCTGCAGACGTCTGGCAATCGAAACGGCGGAACGTTCGGTTACGTCGAAATCGGGGAACTCTTCCGCCCCGAGTTTGGAGGCGGAATAAACGCTTGCCCCCGCCTCGCTGACGATGGTGTATTTCACGTCGCGGTCCAGTCCCTTCAGCGTTTCGGCAATGAACTGCTCGCTCTCGCGGGAGGCGGTGCCGTTGCCGATGGCAACCACATCCACGCCCCATTTGCGGCAGAGGCGGATGACCGTATCCCGGCTGCGGGGAATGTCCTCACGCGGTTTGGTGGGATAGATGACGGCGGTATCCAGCACTTTGCCCGTGCTGTCCACCACGGCCAGTTTGCACCCCGTGCGGTAGCCGGGGTCGTACCCCAATACAGTTTTCCCCTTCAGCGGCGAAATCATCAGCAGATTGCGCAAATTTTCGGCAAATACTTTCAGCGCCCCTTCGCTTGCCGTGTCAAACAGGTCGGAGCGGATTTCCCGTTCGATGGCGGGGAAGATCAGGCGGTCGTAACTGTCCCGGATGGTGGGCATCAGATAGCGCAGTGCCGGGCTGCCCGCGTTTTTGACGATGTGTGCCGAAAGACGGGAAACGGCGTCTTCCTCCGGCACCTCCACCGTAACCTTGAGAAATTCTTCTTTTTCCCCGCGGTTGATGGCAAGAATCCGGTGCGGGCGCAGTTTTTTGATCGGCTCGCGGAAGTCGTAATAGTCGTGATAGACTGAGTCCTCCTCTTTCGCCGCCCGGGTCACCAGCGTGCCGTTCTGCATGGTGAAAGTACGCAGCATTTTGCGGAAGTCGGCGGAGTTGGCAATGTCCTCGGCAAGAATGTCGCAGGCGCCGGCAAGCGCTTCTTCGGCATTTGCCACGCCTTTTTCTTCGTTGACGTAGGTAAGCGCCTCCTCTTCAATTGTCGGGGCGTAGGTGTCCCGCTGCTCTGCAATCAGGGCGGCAAGCGGGGCAAGTCCCTTCTCCCGCGCCACCGAGGCGCGCGTTTTCCGCTTCGGGCGGAAGGGGCGGTAGATATCTTCCAGTTCCACCAGTGTGGCGGCGCGTTCGAGGGCTGCGGTGATTTCTGGCGTCAGGTTGCCCTGTGCCTCGATCAGGGCGGAAATCTCGCCCCGCCGCTCGTCCATCTTGCGCAGGTGGTTCAGTTTTTCTTCCAGGGCTCGCAGGGTGACGTCGTCAAGACTCCCCGTTACTTCCTTCCGATACCGGGCAATGAAGGGAACGGTATTGCCGCCGTCCAGCAGTTCCACGGTGCTCTTCACCTGCTCCTCTCCGAGGTGCAGTTCGCTTGCAATCGCCTTGATGATATCCATTTATTTCTCCTTTTCCTCTGTGGCTTTTCTGAGTATGGAAATTTCTTCTTCACTTGCCGGACGGATGGCGCCGGGGGCAAGATCGGGGGGGAGGGGAATCCCGGCAAACGAGATGCGCGAAAGCGTCATCACGCGGCTGCCGAGCGCCTCCACCATACGTTTAATCTGGTGGTATTTTCCTTCCGTCAAGGTAATCTCGCCGCCCGCGCGCCCGTCATCTGCCCGCAGGACGGCAGGCTTGCAATGCTCGCTTCCGAGGACCATGCCGGAAGCAAACCGTTCCTCTGCCCCTGCGGGGAGCGGCGGCGTGCAGGTAAAACAATAGATTTTTTCTACGTGATGCCGGGGGGAGAGCAGACGGTGCGAAAGTTGCCCGTCATTGGTCAGCAGTAAAAGCCCCGTGGTGTCGCGGTCGAGCCGCCCGCAGGGGAAAAGACCGCGCCTGTCGTAAGGCGGGGGCAGCAGATCGGTCACGCACGGCAGTTTTCCGTCCTCCGTGGCGCTGACATATCCCGCCGGCTTGTGGAGCCAAAGGTAATCGAAGCGCGAAAAGGCAAGTTCCTTCCCGTCCAGCAGGATGGTGTCCTCTCCCTCCCGGATATGGCGGCTTGCGTCCCGCAGCACGGCACCGTTGACGGTAATGCGCCCTTTTTTTACCGCGGCGGCGGCTTCCCGGCGGGAAAACAGCCCGCTGTCGCACAAAAATTTATCTAACCGCATGCCAGCGCTCCTTGTTTTTTCTGTTTTTCGCCCCGTTTTTGCGGGGGGGTCGCGCCGCGATCTGCCGTGCGGGAGCACGGAGAGGGCGGCAGCTCAGGCGGTTTGCCAGGCAAACCGCCGGAAGGGATTTTACCATGAGCCAAAAATGCTTGCTTGCAAGGGCATTTTTGCGAAGCCGTCAATGCTGCAGCCGTGCGGGAGCACGGAGAGGGCGGCAGCCCGGGCGGTTTGCCAGGCAAACCGACTGCAGTTATTATACCATAATTCCCCCGTCAAGTAAACCCCGCCCGGCGAATTTCCGAAAAAGAAAAAGAGAAACACCGGCAGGGTTTGCCGGTGTTTCTCTTTTGCCGAATTTCCGTAAAGGGCAGGGTCAGTTGCCTGCTTCGGCTGCCGCGGCGGTTTCCTCTGCCTGCTTTTTCGGGCGGCGGGGACGGCGGCGTTTCTGGGTGGCGGCATCGGCTTCCTTCAGCCGCCGCCTGTAATCCTTTTCCCCGTCTTCCGTGGCGGGAAACAGATCACATTTGGCACGCCAGGTACCGTTAAAACAACGGCAGAGGCGCATCCTTAAAAAGAGTTTACCATGCGAAGGACAGGTAAAGAGGCGCGTGTAACGCTGCCCCTTGGAGTGGAGCATGGCATCCAGCGGTGTCAGGGGGGCGGAGCAGATCGGGCATACGGGGGCTGCTGCATAGGGGTGGCGGAGCGCATGATCCGGCGTTTCAAACCCGGTTTCACCCGCGTCTGCGTCGCCGATCACGGCAGAGAACAAAGTGTCTCCCCGTTTATCATCGTATTGCGCAATGCCACGCTCAACATCCAGTTGCCTTGCAACCAGGGCGGTAAAATAGGCGTCATTCAGGGCGTCATGTGCCGGAAGGTTCTGTTCGATGGTAAAGAACTCCATGGCGTACTCCAGCGAGCGTTGCAGGCGGCTGCCGTCGGTCTGCTGCGAAAAAATTCGTTGCAGATCATAGGTGCGGTGCAGCCAACTGCCGTCCATCCGGTGTGCGCGCAAATTATCTTCCAGCATGGGAATGTCGTCCGGGCCCCAGGTCAGAAACGCAAAATCCTCGCCGCACCATTTTTCAAACCGTGCAATGGCTTCGGGCAGCGGCGTGCCGTGGTCGATCATGGTCTGATCGATGCCCGTCAGGCGCATGACATGTCGCTGAATGGTTTTGAAAAATTTCGGCTTGACGATAATGCGATAACTGCCGATGATGTTGAGTTCCCTGTCCAGTTTGACCGCGCCGATCTGAATCACCTCGCCGCGCAACCGGCATTCCAGCCGTTTCTGCACGGCAAGTGCCTTCTGCGCATACGCCTGGTTCCACTCCAGATCGAGGGAAATGTAGTTCATCCGTTTGCTTCTTTCCTTGGTCTTGTGTCAGAGACATCTCTATTCTAACATTTTTTCTTCCGGGATGCAAGAGGCTTTTCGGAAAAAAGAAAAAAAGAAACCGGGGCACCTACAGGCGCCCGGTTTTCATGCCATATCGCCGATGGCGTAGAGAAAATAACCGAACAGAACCGCCGCCGCAATGCCGAGCAGCACCGTGCCGGCAATCTTCCACGGGGAAAGGGGAGCTTTACCGGCAATCTGTCCGGTCTCTCCGTTCACCATAAAGTGAAAGATTTTTTCGTGATAGCGGTAGGACGCCAGCCAGAGCGGCAGCAGGATGTGCTTGAACTTCACATTCCGGAAGTGATGGCGGTAGGACATCCCGCGGTAGGTATCGTACCCGAGAGAGGAACGGATATGTGCCTCCATACGGCTCTCCATGACCTTCCGCACGGCGGCAAACCCCTCACCCAGCCCCACGCTATACCGTTCGGCAAAAAAGCCGGCAAGAAACGCGGGGTTATATACGTTCAGCGTGCGCAGGCTGTAGGATCCCGAAACCTTATCCAGCAACTGCCGGTCCAGTTTTTGGGTGGCAGGGCAGGGAATGTTGTCAA
>CAKSLR010000033.1 GCA_934467435.1 uncultured Eubacteriales bacterium
CGTCAATCGTATGGCAAATTCCGTATAACAAGGGCGCATCCTCCGTCTTTTTTCTTGACTATATCACAGATTTGTGCTAGAATAAAGCCGTTTGACCAATGAAAACTATCACTTTTCCAACCAAAAAGGAGAATGGCATGCTGCTCGGGGAGATTTGCCCGTTTGTGCGGTACGCGCGCAAACAAATTTATATCGGCGGCAGGGGCGCCGTCTGTGCCTACGATTTCCGCCTGTTTTTTCTGCATGAGGGGGAGGGCAGCGTCCGGGTCGGAGATCGGGTGTTTCCGCTTGCCCCGGCGACGCTGCTGCTGATTCCGCCTGCCGTGCCGTACCTCATCAGCGGGGAACGGCTGTGTTTTACCGTTCTGAACTTCGATCTGACCTTCCGCGCCGCCGAACGGCCGAGCCGCCACCCCGACCCGGTTGCCGCTTTTGTGCGGGAGGAGGCGCACCTGCCCCCCGCCTGCCCGCCCCTGACCGACGGTGCAATCTGTCTTTCCTCTTTTGCGGAGGCGGAGGGCGTGCTGTTCCGGATCCGCACAGAATGGGAGGAACAGCCCCCCTTTGCCGATGCCCATATCTCCGCTGCCTGCAAGGGGCTGCTTGTGCTGGCGGCGCGGCAGAGCACCGTGCCGGAAAATCCGGTTTCCCCGCTGGTGCGGCAAGTGATGCGGTTTGTGGAGGAGCATTACACCGAGCCGATTTCCAACCGGGAGATCGCCGCAGCGTTCCATTACCACCCGTATTACATCGGGCGCCGGTTTGCAGAAGAGGCGGGCGTTCCGCTGCACCGGTATCTGACCGAACGGCGTCTCCGTGCCGCGCGGCAGATGCTGCTGGAGAGCGACGTGGGAATGGAGAAAATCGCGGCGGCGGTCGGGTTTTCTTCTCACGCGCATTTTTCCAAGATGTTTCGCGAGGTGTGCGGTATGGCGCCGCGGGATTTTCGCGCTGCCACGCGGCGTGCGGAAATCTGAAAAAGCCCATACGCCCGAACTGTCGGTTCGGGCGTATGGGCTTTTTTGCGGGGCTGCGGAGCAGCCTTTTTTATTCGTGGTAGAGGGTTTTATCGCGATAGACCGGCTCGGAGGTCTGGTGCGTGCCGAGTTGGCGGAACATCTTTTCGTCAATGTGCGAGAGAATGACCGTGGTGTGTACTTCACACCCTGCCAGTTTCGGAAGTTGCTCCATCGCCAGGTGTGCCACGGGGTTTGCCGCGGCGGAGGAGGAGAGCGCCACCAGCATCTCATCCACATGCAGGCGGGGGTTCTTGCCGCCAAGGTAGCGGGTCTTCAGTTCCTGCACCGGCATAATGCAGGAGCGGTCAATCAGTTTGACCTCATCCGGAATGTTGGAAAGCGTTTTCAGTGCGTTGAGAATCATGGAGGCGGAGCAGCCGAACAGGTCGGTCGTGCGCCCGGTTACAATTCTGCCGTCGGGAAGTTCGATGGCGGCGGCGGGGCAGTTCTTTTCCTCTGCCACGCGGCGGGCGGCAACCGCCACGGCGCGGTCATCGGTGGTGATATGTAACCCCTGCATCAGAAGCGCAATCTTGTCCGACTCGGTGCTGTCCTTGTGGTGCTTGATCTCGCTGACCAGCGCTTTATAATAGCGGCGGATGATTTCTTCCCGCGAGGCGGCGCAGCACGCTTCGTCGTCCGAGATGCAGTAGCCCGCCCTATTGACCCCCATATCGGTGGGGGAGTTGTAGGGGGATTTGCCCATGAGTTTTTCGAAAATGGCGTTGAGAACGGGGAAAATCTCCACATCGCGGTTATAGTTGACGGTGGATTCGCCGTAAGCCGCAAGGTGCCACGGGTCAATCATATTCACATCGTTGAGATCCGCCGTTGCCGCCTCGTATGCCACGTTCACCGGGTGCATAAGGGGCAGATTCCAGATGGGAAACGTTTCGTATTTGGCATATCCCGCGCAGATGCCCCGCCGGTAGTCATGGTAGAGTTGCGAGAGGCAGGTTGCCATTTTGCCGCTGCCGGGACCGGGGGCGGTGACCACCACCAGGTTGCGGGTGGTCTCAATGTATTCGTTTTTGCCGTACCCCTCGTCGCTGACGATGTGGGGGACGTTGTGCGGGTAACCCTTGATGGGGTAGTGACGGTAAACGCGCAGCCCCAGGTGTTCCAGCCGATTCCGGAACTGCTTTGCCGCCTCATTATCCTCTGAAAATTTCGAGAGCACGACCGAGCCGACATAAAGACCGTAGGAACGGAAAATATCAATCAGCCGCAGCACGTCAGCGTCATAGGTGATGCCGAGGTCGGCACGTACCTTGTTGGCGGCAATATCCTGGGCGCTGATGACAATGACGATCTCCGCCCGGTCCTTCAGTTTCTCCAGCATTTTGATTTTGTTGTCGGGAGCAAAGCCGGGCAGCACGCGGGAGGCGTGAAAATCGTCAAACAGCTTGCCGCCGAATTCCAGGTACAACTTTCCCCCGAAATCACGCAGCCGCTCTTCGATTTTTGCCGATTGCATCGAAAGGTATTTTTCGCTGTCAAATCCGATTCTGTTCATCGGTCATCCATCCTTTATGAAAAAAACATCACGCTATTGTAACATAATTCCCCCTGTTTCGCAAGGGGCAACGGGGAAAACAAGGAAATTTCACCCGAGCGGTACGGCAAAATAACGCGCAACCGCGGCGCGGTCGGCACCGAACGTGCCCTGCAGCAGGTCGTCGCCTCCGCCGCCGCGGCAGGAAAGCGCCGCCCGCAGCCCGGGCAGTTTTGCCCGCAGATTTTTTCCTGCCATCACAAAGCGGAGGGTGTTGCCCGCTTCCCAAACCACGACCGAGACGCCGGGTGCCCGCGTACTGCCCGCCAGCGCCATGTGCCGGGCGGCATCTTCATCGCACAGATCGCAGAAGAAAAGCAGGTTGCCCCCTTCGTTCGGCACGGCGGTGGCAAGGCGCGCGTCGCACAGCGCCCGGCGGAGTGCCGCCCGCTCCTGTTTGCCCGCCGAGAGATCGGCAAGCAGGCGGGAAACTCCCTCTCCGCAGGTATCCTGCGGCAGGGAAAGCAGGCGGGAGACGGCGGCAACCTCCCGGTATTTTTCCCGGTAGTCCCGCAGCGCCCGCGCGCCGGCAACCAGCAGAATCCGTACCCCGCCCTTATAGCGGATGGCGTCAAGCAGTTTGATTGCCCCGATTTCTCCCGTGCGTGCTACATGCGGCGCACAGCAGGCGCAGCAGTCATAGCCCGGAATGGTAACAATCCGCACCCGTCCCGTCAGTTCTTTTTTGGCTCGGTATTCCATGCGGGCAAGTTCGTCGGGCGATGGGTACGTGACGGTGACGGGCAGATTCTCCCACACCGCGCGGTTTGCCTCGTCTTCCACCTCGTCCAGCGCCGCGCGGTCAAGAAAACCGTCAAGGTCCAGGGTGGTTTCCCGTTCCCCGAGGTGAAAGCCGACATTGCGGTATCCGAAACGGCGGTGAACAATGCCTGATACCATATGCTCCGCCGTGTGGTTCTGCATCCGGTCAAAGCGCACGGCGGTATCCACCCGGCAGGAAAGGGTGTCTCCGACGGCAGGTGCCGCATCGCACAGATGCAGGATGGCATCCCCCTCGGCAATCGTATTGCGCACGGCGGCGCTGCCCAGTGTGCCGCGGTCGCCTGCCTGTCCGCCGCCCTCGGGGAAAAATGCCGTGCGGTCAAGCGCCACGGCAAAGTCCTCCCCGCGTTTCCGCACCCCGGTCACCCGCGCCGAAAAGGCGGTAAGTGTTTCGTCCGTTTCATAGAGTTTTTCGGTCATCGTGCGCCTCCCTCAACGGGGTAAAAGCCACGCGCCGATACCGGAAAGGTCGGCAAGCAGCCCGAACACAAAGGAAAAAAGCACCACGGCACCGAGAATCCGCAGATTTTCTTTTGCGTGCCGGTTGACGCGGAAGAGAATCAGCATCCCCACGCCCGCCCCGGCAAGCAGCCCGCTGAAAAGTCCCCCGAAGGTCAGCGCTCCGCCAAGGTACAATTCGCACAACACCACCGAGGCGGCGCAGTTCGGAATCAGACCGATCAGGGTAGAGAAGAGCGGGGAAAGTACCGGGCGGTTGAGCACAAGGGAAGCGAGTTTTTCTTCCCCCACCGCCTCCATGAACGCGCCGAGCGCAAAAGAGACGAGCAGAATAAATCCGGCAACGCGCAGGGTGTGAATCAGCGCGGCAAGAAAAACATTCTTCCCCTCGCAGTGGCAGTTTTCCCGCCGGCAGAGTTCCTCGATTTCCTTGTCCTCTTCCTCATGGGTGTGGGTGCGGGGTCGGATCAGTGCATCGAGAAGGAACCCGCAGACCATGCCGACCGCCGCTTTGAGCAGAAGAAAAAGCAGCACCTGACCGATCGGCATCCGGTTGGAGACAAGGATGGGCAGCATCTCATCCGAGGTGGAAAGAAACACCGCCACCAGTGTGCCGACGGTAATGACCCGCCCCGCATAAAGCCCGGCGGCGGCAGCGGAAAATCCGCACTGCGGCAGCATACCGAGCAGCCCGCCGCATAGCGGACCGACCCGCCCGGCACGGCGGATGGCGTTCTCCATCCTTCCCCCCGCCTTGTGCTCCAAAAGCTCCATCAGCAGGTAGGTCAAGTATAAAAAGGGCAGAAGCAGCGCCGTTTCTTTCAGCGCATGGGTCGCCGCGTGTAATAAAAAAGAAAAATCCATAGTGGCTCCTTTTCACCCGGAAAGCGGGCATTTTCCTATCTATTGTACCCTTTCCGCGCGGTGCTGTCAAGAAAAAGTTTTCCCCTTACGGACAAAAACCCGCAAAACCCGTAAAAATTTCGTGACTTTTCGAAAAAACACGGGAAATGTGTGAAAAAGACCTTGCCTTTTTCTGTTTGTTGTGATAAAATAAAAACGGTCGGCTGCGTGACGCAGCCGATGCTTTGCGGATAAATAAATTTCATATAAACGGAGGAATCTAAAAGAATGGAAAGAAGAAAAATTTCCATGGACGGCAACACCGCCGCGGCACACGTATCTTATGCGTTTACCGAGGTTGCAGCCATCTACCCGATCACCCCTTCCAGCCCGATGGCGGAAGTGACGGATACGTGGTCGGCGTCCGGCAAAAACCTGTTCGGTGAACCGGCAAAAAACATCTTCGGCGACCCCGTCAAGGTTGTGGAGATGCAGTCGGAGGCAGGCGCCGCCGGTGCGGTTCACGGCTCTCTTGCCGCCGGTGCGCTGACGACCACTTACACTGCATCCCAGGGGCTTTTGCTCATGATCCCGAATATGTACAAGATCGCGGGGGAATTGCTCCCCTGCGTCATTCACGTGTCCGCCCGTTGCGTGGCGTCGCACGCGCTGAACATTTTCGGTGACCACTCCGACGTGTATGCCTGCCGCCAGACCGGTTTTGCCATGCTGGCGGAAACCAACGCGCAGGAGATCATGGACCTCGGCGCCGTTGCCCACCTCTCCGCCATTAAGGGCAGAGTGCCGGTGCTCAACTTCTTTGACGGTTTCCGTACCTCGCACGAGATTCAGAAGATCGAGGCTTGGGATTACAAGGATCTTGCCGATATGCTGGATATGGACGCGGTTGCGGCGTTCCGCTCCCGTTCCATCAACCCCGAGCACCCCGTGCTCCGCGGTTCCGCCGAGAACGGCGATATCTTCTTCCAGCACCGTGAGGCATGCAACCCCTACTACGATGCGTTCCCCACCGTGGTCGAAGAATACATGAACAAGGTCAACGAGAAACTCGGCACCGATTATAAACTCTTCAACTACTACGGCGCTGCCGATGCCGATCGCATTATCATCGCCATGGGCTCGGTTTGCGATGCCGCGGAGGAAGTGATTGACTACCTGAACGCAAACGGTGAGAAAGTGGGTCTTGTCAAAGTTCGTCTCTACCGTCCGTTCGTTGCCGAGAAACTGGCAGAAGTCATTCCCGCAACCGTAAAGAAGATTGCCGTGCTCGACCGCACGAAGGAACCCGGTTCGCTTGGCGAGCCGCTGTACCTCGATGTGGTTGCCGCCCTTGCCCGCACCGGTCGTATGATCCCCGTTTACGGTGGTCGTTACGGTCTCGGTTCCAAGGATGTTACCCCCGCCAGCATCTTTGCCGTGTATGCAAACCTTGCGGCAGATAAGCCGAAGCAGGGCTTTACCATCGGCATTGTGGATGATGTGACCGGGCATTCGCTGCCCGAGACGGTTGCTCCCGATGTGGCACCCGCCGGTACCATCAGCTGCAAGTTCTGGGGTCTTGGCGGCGACGGTACTGTCGGCGCGAATAAGAACTCCATCAAGATCATCGGTGACCATACCGATAAGTACATTCAGGCGTACTTCCAGTATGACTCGAAGAAGACGGGCGGCGTCACCATCTCCCACCTGCGCTTCGGCGATCACAAGATCAAGTCTACCTATTACATTACGAAGGCGGATTTCGTCGCCTGCCATAACCCCTCTTATATGCTGAAGGGCTATAAGATCGTCAACGACGTAAAGCCGGGCGGCACCTTCCTTCTCAACTGCCAGTGGAGTGATGAGGAACTCAACACTCACCTCTCCGCCGAAACCAAGCAGTATATCGCAAAGAACAACATCAAGTTCTATACCGTGAACGCCATTGATAAGGCGATTGAAATCGGTATGGGCAAGCGTACCAACACCATCCTGCAGTCCGCGTTCTTTGCTCTTGCCAACATCATGCCCATTGCCGAGGCGGTGGACTACATGAAGTACATGGCAAAGAAGTCTTACCTCAAGAAGGGTGAGGCAGTCGTGGAACTGAACTACAAGGCAATTGATGCCGGCGTAAACGCGCTGCACGAGGTAAAGGTTCCCGCCGACTGGGCAAACGCCGTGGATACCCACGCTGCCGCCCCGATCGAAGGCAACCGCCCCGAACTGGTTTCCTTTGTGCGCGATATCGTGATGCCGGTTGCCAAGATGCAGGGCGACGAGTTGCCGGTTTCCGCATTTGAGAAGTATGTGGACGGTACCCTGCCGCAGGGCGCTGCCGCTTACGAGAAGCGCGGCGTCGCCGTGGAGGTTCCGACCTGGTTCCCCGAAAACTGTATCCAGTGTAACAACTGCGCGTATGTCTGCCCGCACGCAACCATTCGTCCCTTCGCTATGACGGAGGAAGAAGCAGCCGCTGCACCGGCAGAGACCAAGTTTGCCGCAAAGCCGATCCTCAAGACCAATTACAAGTTCACCATGGCAATCAGCCCGCTGGACTGCATGGGCTGTACCCTGTGCGTCAAGGCGTGCCCGATCAACGCCAAGGCAGCAAAAGACGGTACCGATAAGATCGCCCTGAAGATGGTTCCCCAGGAACACGAGGCGGCACAGCAGAAGGTGTTTGATTACTGCGTCGAGAAGGTTTCCGAGAAACCCGAACTCTTCTCCGAAACGGTCAAGGGCAGCCAGTTCAAGCAGCCGCTGCTTGAGTTCTCCGGCTCCTGCGCCGGGTGCGCCGAAACTTCCTATGCCCGCCTCATTACTCAGCTCTTTGGCGAGAGAATGTATATTTCGAACGCCACCGGCTGTTCGTCCATCTGGGGTGGCTCTGCGCCCGCAACGCCTTACACCGTCAACCGCGAGAGCGGCCACGGTCCGGCATGGGCAAACTCCCTCTTCGAGGATAACGCCGAGCACGGTCTCGGTATGGCGGTCGGGCAGAAGGCACTGCGTGACCGTGTGATCGGGCAGGTGGAAGCCCTTGCCGCAAAGGTAGAAGACCCCGCCAAGAAAGCCGTGATTGATGAGTTCCTTGCCACGAAGGATGACGGCAAGAAGAACGCGCCCGCGGCAAAAGCCCTCATCGAGATGCTGGAAAAGAGCAACTGCGACTGCGCCGAGCGCAAGGCAATCCTTGCCGGTAAAGATTACCTGGCGAAAAAGTCGATCTGGATCTTCGGCGGCGACGGTTGGGCATACGATATCGGCTTCGGCGGTCTTGACCACGTCATCGCATCGGGCGAGAACGTGAACATCATGGTCTTTGATACTGAGGTGTATTCCAACACCGGCGGGCAGGCGTCCAAAGCGTCCAACATCGGTCAGGTGGCACAGTTTGCCGCCGGCGGTAAAGCCATCGGCAAAAAAGACCTTGCCGCCATCGCCATGTCCTATGGCTATGTGTATGTGGCGCAGATCGCCATGGGTGCCGACCCCGCACAGACCATGAAGGCACTGAGCGAGGCAGAGGCATATCCCGGACCGTCTCTTGTCATCGGCTATGCACCCTGCGAAATGCATGGTGTGAAGGGCGGTATGGCAAACTGCCAGAACGAGATGAAGCGTGCGGTTGAGGCAGGGTATTGGCAGATGTTCCGCTACAACCCCGCACTCAAGGCAGAAGGCAAGAACCCCTTCATTCTCGACAGCAAAGCGCCGACCGGCGATTATCAGGCATTCCTGACGAGCGAGGTGCGGTATGCGCGTCTGGCACAGTCCTTCCCCGAAAGAGCAAAGGAACTCTTTGCCAAGTCGGAGGAGAACGCCAAGGCGAAGTACGAAAAACTGACCGAACTGGCAAAACAGGATTAAACCGAAAGGGGCTGCGAAAGCAGCCCCTTTTTGCGGCGTAGGCGTTGACTTTTTCGGGAATGTATGGTAAAATGAACAAAAGAAATGTTCAGGGTGGGGATCTTTTTATGAAAAAACGCATGTACCGCGGGATGGCATGTTTCCTTGCCGTGTGGTTTTGCTGTTCTTTGGCGCTTCTTTCTCTGCCGGTCTCGGCATCGGCGGGGGAAGCGCTGAATGTGACGTATCAGGATGCCGGTGTCCCCGCGGGGCTCTTTTCTTCGTCCCTTTCGGAAAACCGTTTTCTGTACCGGGATGAAAACCGCTCCCTGACCTATCGCGGCGGTTGGAGCGTGGGGTGTGTGACCGACAGCGGTTACCGCGCCTTTACCTATGCCAATACCTCCGACCGGAACTGGCTGACCCTCAGTACGGAGGATCAGTGGGCATCCCCCGGCGGTACGGTGAACCGCAACAGCCTGGAGATTCACCCGAGCGGTGCGGCGGGGTATGCCACCGCCATTGCCTATACGGCGGCGACAACCGGCGTGTTGACCGTATCGCTGGATACGTTTTCCCCCGTCGCAGGGGATGGCTTTGCCGTTTTTCTCGGCGGCAGAATGGTGTTCCCGAGCGAGGGTGCCGGGGTGGGCGATGCAGGGGATGTATCCCGGTTTTACCAAATGACGAAATCCGCCGGTGTGGAGGTGATGAATCATCTGCTTGCCTCTGTGCAGATTCCGGTACGGCGGGGAGAGGTGGTTTCTTTTGCCGTCAAGCGCAACGGCGAAAGCGGCAAAGGCAATACGGTCTTTTCTCCGCGCATCACCTACATTTCCCGGGAAAAGGACGCGATCCTTTCCTCGGTGATGGAGTTCGGGGGCGAGAATTTTCCAACCTATATGCAGGATAACGGCTACACCTTGCGGGAAAACTTCCGCGGCGGGTGGTCGCTTGGCTCTTTTCCGCGTACGGGGGCGGATACGTTCATGACCTTCCGCCACGTCAGCGAAACGTTCTGTATTCTCAACAACAGCGGTGATGACCAGTGGACCTACGGCGGGCTTTACCTGCAAAACGGAATTGTGATTACGGCACAGAACTGTGTCACCGCCTTTTGTTACGAGGCGCCGGCGGCGGGAACGTTGCAACTGCGCCTCGACGGGTATGAAGCGAGAAGAAGCGATGCGGGGGAAGATATTCTTTTCTGCATTTTGCGCGGCAACCGCATGATCTGGCCGGTGAAGGACGGCGGCTTTCATGACTACAACGCCTGGTATAATCTGACCGGGGAACAGACCGTGACCCCTGATGCGGCTGCCCTGACCGGCATTTCGGTCGCCGCGGGCGAGCGTTTTTATTTCTGCCTGGTGGCACGTTCGGGGCACAGCATGACGGCGGGCAGGTTCCGCCTGGTTGCCGAATATACCGAGGTGGCTTCCTCTCTGCCGACCGAAACCGCCATGTCAAGCGTCCTTTCCTCCCACTATCCGACCCTTGCGCCGGACGGAAATGTGCTTTCTTACCACGGCGGCTGGCAATACGTCAGCGTTGGCGGGAACGGAGAAGCGACCCTGCTTTCCCGCGCGGGGGAAACGGGGCTTTCGGCGCCGGGCGGAGGCTATCTGCTGCCGACCCGGAATGGGGAAAGTGCCGCCGGGCTCTGCCCGGGCACGGGGAAACTTGCCGTCCGGTACCGTGCCAAATACAGCGGTAAAGTCCGGCTTTCCTTCGGTGTGACGCTGCCCGGAGGGGATGGCGTGTTTTCTCTTACGGTTTACCGCAACGGCGCGGTGACCGGGGAACGGAGCGGTACCGCCGCCGAACTTGCCGCCTATGCGACGGAACTTACTCTGCGCGGCGGGGATGAGATTCTGTTTGCCGTTTCGGGTGGTGGCGGGGAGGTACTTTACCTTTCCCCCTCGGTCACCTACCTTTCGGCAACCGATCTGCTTGCGGTCACAGGGGCTTCCATGTCTCCGGCAGAGGGGTTGCGCGTGTATTTTTACGTGGCATCCTATCACCCCTACGCCCGCGCGGGGAAAAACGGGCTGTTGGTGTACCGGCAGGAACCGAACCGCGATGACCCGATGGCAGGCGTTGCGACCGTGCTGCACGCGACCCCGCAAAACAATAACACCTGCCGCTATACCTATGAAGGGATTTCCGCCAAGGAAATGACCGATACCGTTTACGTGCGCCCCTATCTGGACGTTGCGGGCAAGCGCGTGTGGGGGGAGGTGTATCGGTTTTCGGTCGCGGAGTACCTTTTCTCACTCTATGGAACCGATGCGCTGCGTAACCGCCTGCTGAGCGACCTGCTTGCCTACGGTGCGGCGGCACAGACCTATTTCGGCTACCATACCGAGCGTCTTGCCACGGCGGAGATGAACGCGGCGCAACTTGCCGCCGCCACGCGGGACGGCTGGATCTACCGGCAGGTCAAGTCGCTTTCGGATCCACCGCAGGATGCGTGTGAGGGGCAGTTCGTCGCCGTCAGCCTGCTGCTGGACGCCAAGATCTCTCTGCGGGTCTATGCCGCTTACAGTGAGGAGCCGATGTATCTGGAGGTGGCAGAGAATCCGAAATTCTCCGGTGCCAAGGTCTACCGCATGAAAAACGGCAGTGCATGTACCGACCCGGTTTCCGCCGCTACCCTGCACAAGATTCTGTACCTGCGCCTGCGGCAGGGGAACGGCTCTGCTGCCCGATACAGTGAAACGCTGACCTACAGCCTTGCGTCGTACATCGCCTCGGTTTCGGGCGGGGAGGGCGCGGGCGCTGCGCTTGCCGCCGCGCTCTTCTCCTACGGGCAGAGCGCGCTGGCTTACGCGACAAGAAAATAATGGTCACCCATACATACAGTGAAAAGTTGACACGGTGCCGCGTAGCGGCGCCGTGTCTCTTTCTTCTGACGTCTCAAATGGAATGGTGCCGTATTTTGTTTTGCAAATCATAAAAACCACCTGCCGTGCAAAGCACGGCAGGTGGTCAACTTATACATAGTGAAACGGTGACAATTACGGTTCATCGGGGAAAAGCGGTTGTCCTCCGTACGTGACATCGGTGCCGAAGAGATTTTTGAAGTGCTCTGCCTTGACAAAGTCTTCAATGGCGGCTTTCTCAAGCGGCCAGGTGTAGGTGTTGTCGCTGATCTCTACATTCGCCGCGCCGACCACATGAATGGCGTAAGCGCGCGTTTCCCATGTTTCGGGAACCGATGTGGGGTCATCCTTTCCACCGTACCCCACAAAGGGGCCGAGGTAGTTGTTTTTGATGGTGATGTTCTTGGCGGAATTGACATAGATGGCGTATTCGGTGGCACGGCTTTCAATATAGTTGCCGGTGATGGTGATGTTGCGGTAGAGCAGGTAATCTTCATCCGAACTGGCACCGAGCCCGTCAATGCCGATGGGCGAAAATACATTCGGCGCGCTATCCGTTTTATAGTTTCTGCGGAAATAACCGACATTGGTGAAGCGGTTGTGGTCGATCAGGGTATCTTCTGTTACGCCCGATTCACCCCACTTGATCTCATAACTCATGGAGATGCTGCCCATGCCGATATTCTCAAAGGAGCAGTTGATGATCTGCCCGCCCGACGCCTTGATGAGAAGCCCGCGGGAGCGGATATTCCGAACCAGGCAGTTATCAAACAGGAAATTGCCGGACGCCATGGACATATTATCCACCAGCACCTTTTGCGCCGCCTGCCAGCTGTGATCCGAGAGGTCATAGCCCTTCAGCGCCCCGCGGTTGACATCTTCCGCTTTTACCTTAACTCCGTAGAGTTTGGTGGAGGTACCGTAGGGGGTCTTTGTCTCGCCGAGCGCCTCGGTGTCGGAGAGTGCAGGGGAGTCACAGACCAGCTGCCCCCCGGAGGTGTAAATGTAGACGCGGTCGCCTGTCAGGAAGGGCGCGCAATACCCGTTCGGGGTGCGGTTGCCGTTCGTATTGTAGGAAACATCGGAGAGGTTGCCTTTGTAAACCAGGGTTACGGTGCCGTCACCGTTTTCCTTTACCTCGTGCAAACGGGCGTGCATGGAATTCTGGTTGGTGCCGTCGTCTCCCATATCTTCAAACAGGCAGGAGATGGCGCGGGAGCCTTCCTTGCAGCAGGTGGTGTGGGTGGCGTCCACCGAACCGAGCCGTGCAGGCGAACCGCGGAAACGCCCTTCCGCGTCCTTCGAGACGTCAAGACTGACGCCGTACTTTTCTTCCAGGGTGCGGTACCGGTTGTAAAGTTCCTCGGAGATGATCTCACCCGCACGGGAAACATCCGCTACCCGCAGGTAGGTGGTCGCCGTGCGCGCATAGTATTCCATAAAGGCGAAGCCCGCGGTGTTGCCGTAGATCGTGCAGTCCACAAACTGCATATTTTTGCATTCATTCCCCACCATCATGGTGTGGTTGCCGTTGGAGGCGCGGCAGGTCAGTACGTCCCCCACTTCCAGCATGGCAAAAACGCTTTGGTTGACCTGAATTTTCAGCATTTCCATTCCGTCGGATGTCGTGCGGGAAACGGCATTGATGGAGGTATCACAGAACGCATAGCGTGTCCCCGCGCGCTGCGCGCCGATCAGTGTGGTGGTAAACATGCCGACCTTGGAGTTGCCGAACTCATTCAGCATACCGGCACCCGTGACCACGAGCAATTCCTTTTTCGCATCGTCTTTGGCGAGAATGTACACCTGCCCGAGCGCCTGTTGCCGGAACCCGACCGAAAGCCCTTTGAAGGTCATGTTTTCGGCGCTATACATCGAAAAGAGGTTGGAAAGTCCCGAGGGGCGTTCCACATAGGCGCCATAGGCATAAATGGTGGCGTCTTTCTGCGCCTCCCCATACCAGACGGTGGTATCCATGCTGTAAGCACCGGGGGCAAGAATCACAATTTTGTCGGTTTTCGGGCGGTTGGTCAGGTAGGCATTGACCGAAAGTTCTTCCTCGGCGCGCACATCCTTCACGGTCGTGCGGCGCTCCATGCCGACAAACAGTTCTTTGTCTACATGGGGCAGAAGCGTTTCGTCCGCACCGACACCGCCGTTATCCTTCAGCCGGGCATCCACATCCATCAGGGTGTTGCCGTTTTGATTGGTGT
>CAKSLR010000034.1 GCA_934467435.1 uncultured Eubacteriales bacterium
GGGGAAGGAGAAACGATATGAAACTTCGGATGGGGATTTGCCGCCAGATGCACGAGATGCCGGCGGCGCTGACGACCGACTACGATTACCTGGAACCTGCCGTTGCCGCCATGATGGGAATGGAGGACGACGCCTTCCGCCGCGCGCGGGACCTGCTGCTTGCCTCCCCCCTGCGGGCGGAGAGCGCCAACTGCCTGCTGCCCGGCACGGCGGTGCTTTACGGCGAAAAAAAGGACACCGAGGCGGTGTATGAATCCGTGAAGCGCGCCTTTTCGCGGCTGGCGGAAATCGGCTGCCACCTGGTGGTGTTCGGCAGCGGCGGGGCGCGGCGCGTGCCGGACGGTATGACGCGCGCGGCGGCGGAAGAGCGCTTTACCGAAGTGGTGGCGGGGGTTGCCGACCTTGCCGCGCCCTACGGCATCCGCGTGGCGATTGAGCCGCTGCGGGCGAGCGAAACGAACTATCTGCACACCCTTGCCGAGGGGGCGGCGGTGGCAAGACTGACCGGGCGCGACAATGTGGGCGTGACGGCGGACCTTTACCACATGGCGACGTCCGGCGAGGGGATGGGCGCCCTCTCCGCCATCGGGGAGCGGCTGTTCCACGCCCATATCAGCAACCCCTCCGACCGTTCGTTCCCCGCGCGGGAGAAGGCGGCGGACTTTGCCGAATGCCGCGCGTTTCTGCTTGGGCTGCGGGCGGCGAACTACCGCGGCTGCCTGACCGTGGAAGCCGTAAAGGGCGACGCGGCGACCGAAGCCGCAACCAGCCTGCGCGACCTGCGCGCGGCACTTGCCGAAATCGGCTGACCCTGCCCGGATGCAAAAATCCCTCCCCCGCCCGATGGGCGGGGGAGGGATTTTTGCGGGGAGGAGACGAAAAAAACAGAGCCGACAGCCAAGGGAAACGGCTCGCAAGCGCCCCGCCCGTTCGGGCGGGGCGCTTTTTTGTTTTTACCAGGCGGCGGGAACCCCATCGACATAGTGCCAATAGTTCCCTTCGGAGGTGGGCTTTGCCTCGGAATAGAAGAACACACGGATGCCGTCTGCCTCCCACCCGTCGGTGTTCTCCAGGGCGCGCCACTCCTCGGCGCTGCCGCAATAATAGAGGTCGGGGAGCGCGGCTTGTTCGCCGGAGGGCAGGGTCGCGCGTCCGCCGAACGCCCCTTTCCCCAGGAAGCGCAGACTACGGGGCAGGATAAAGCGGCGGATGTTGGTCGCGCGGAGCGCGTCTTTGCCGATGCTCTCTAACCCCTCCGGCAGAACCCATTCGGCAATCGGCTCTTCATACGCCGCACCGATGTCGTGAAGCGCCCCTCTGCCGATGGCGCGGAGGGCACGCGGCAATTCGACCACACGCAGTTTTTTGCTGCGGCACCCTTCCAGCACCGTCAGCCCCGCGGGGAGGTGGACTTCTTCCAAAGTTTCCGCACCCGTAAGGACTCCGCTGTGAATATATTCCACGCTGTCCGGGAAGGTGATTTTTTTCAGCCGTTTCTTCTTCAGCGCCGGGCCAAGCGCCCCAATGACCACACTGCGGATGCCGGCGGGAAAATCCTCGGGCCGCAGTTCTTCGGCATCCCCCCGGTATTTCAGCAGCATGCTGCCTACCACCACAAAATCATCGGTGGTCTCCTCGGAAAGGTGGCGATACCACGGGGTGCCCTGGAACCAACTCTTGCACAAAACCCCCTGCCCGAACGTCACCTCCGTGAGCGCCAAGCACTGGATAAAAGCCCATTCTTCAATGACCAGATTCCCGTCGGGGAAGTGCAGGGTGCGCAGCCCGCTGTCTTGAAATGCAGCCTCCCCGATCCGTTGCAGCCCGGCAGGGAATGTGATCGCCGTCAGACCCCCGCACGAGCTGAAGGCGTCATCACCGATCTCCCGCAGCCCGGCGGGGAAGACGACTTCCGCAAGGTTCGCACAACCGGTGAAAGCCTTTTCACCGATCCAACGTATCGTATCCGGGAAGATGACTTTTTTTAACTTTTTTTGCGCCTGAAATGCTTTTCCTGTCACTGCCACCACCGGGGCGCCGTTGTAGGTAGCGGGAATTTTCAGCGTACCGCTTTTCGGCAGTTGCATGCTGCCCTCGCTGACCGCGTAGCCCATTTCCTCGTCCAGCCATGTGTAGGCGAGCCCGGCGGTCTCTTTTTCTTCGTCCTCGCCCGGGTTCTCCGTGGGGTCTTTGCCGGGATTGACGGCGGGGTCTTTCCCGGGCGTGGGGGCGGTGCCGTGATCCCGCAGGGTCAGCATGAGCGTTGCCGCGGCAGAATCGCGATAGTGCTCGCCGTCCCCGAGCGCCGTCACGGTCACGGTATGAATGCCCGCCGAAACCAGCGTATAGAGGTCAAAGCGGCAGTCGGTTACCCGTTTTGTCTGTTCGTCCACCGTCAGCGTGTAGGCTATGGCGTCCGGCACTTCGTCCCAGCGCAAAAGCCCATCCGAAACGCGCAGGTTTTCAGGCGCGGGGAGCGTCACCGTATCCACGCCCCCTGCGCAGGCGGCAAAGGGGAGGAGCAGCGCAAAGAGAAGCAGAATGCCGACTGCCCGTTTGATTTCAAAACAATGGTGTTGACCCATTTTTATTCCCCTTTTGTTCTCTGATTTTAGCAACCGTGATCCGGCTGCTCTTGCGTTCATTATAGCGAAAACTCCATACCTTGTCAATAGGAGTTGCGAAAAAGATTCAAATTTCCGAAATTTTATTGCCATGTTTTTTTCGCACTCCGGCTTTTTATCCGACACAAAGAAGGGATGCTGCATCCTATTTCATAGATACCGTTTGATTTTTGTGAAAATGCAGGTCATTTTCGTCACTTTTGATGAAAGGAAAAAAGAAAAATGCAAAACAGGCTTGACAAATTCTGCACGCCGTGGTATAACATAGAAAAAAAGCCGAAATCGGCAAAAAGGAGTGTCATTTATGAAGTCGTATCGTCTTGCGGGAATGCTTCTGTTTGTTTTGCTGCTTCTTTCCCTCGCGCTTGCAGGGTGCGGCGCCAAGGCACTCCCCACGCCGGAGAATCTGCGTGTGGCAGACGGGATTCTGACCTGGGACGAGGTGCCCGGCGCTTCTTCTTACGTGGTGGCGGTGAACGGAAAGTCCGCCCGCGTATCCCGGTGCAGTTTTGACCTCTTCCGCCTGGCGGCGGCGGGCACGCACACCGTGACCGTAACGGCGGTCGGCGATGGGGAAAACGCCCTGGATTCCGCAGCGGCGACCCTCTCGGTCACGCTGGAAGAGAGAAAGGACGAAAACCCCGACGATCCCGGCAAAGACCCGGGGGATACGGAGGAAACGGAAACAACGGGGCTTTCCTACACGTGGCTGGAAGAAGCAATGGGCTATGCCGTCACCGGAGGAAATGTGCGGCTGCCGAAAAGCGGCACGCTGAAAATCCCTGCTACCTACAACGGCGAGCCGGTGGTGGCAGTAGCGAAAGAGGCATTCCGGGAAAAATACGGTCTGAGGAATCTCATTCTCCCCGACAGCGTGCGATGGATTGACGAACAGGCGTTCTACCACTGCGCCGAACTGGAGACAGTGACCCTCCCCGCGGGGCTGCGGGAGATCGGGAAAGAAGCATTCTTCCGATGCGACAAACTGACGGAAGTCACGTTCCCCTCCGGTTTACGAACCATCGGCGACTATGCATTTTCGCAGTGCAGCCGGTTGCAAACCGCCGTCTTCGGGGAGGGCTTGCAGACCATTGGCGACTATGCGTTTTCGCAGTGCAGCGAACTGAAAACGGTCGTCTTTCCTACCGGCTTACAGACCATTGGCGAACGTGCGTTTTTCCTGTGCAGCGAGTTGGAAACCGTCACCTTCCCTGCAAGTTTACAGACCATTGACTTGGGTGCTTTTTCGGGTTGCGGGCTGCGCGCGGTCACGCTGCCCGCAGGCATACAAACCCTTCGTTCGAGCACCTTTTCCGGCTGCAGTCAACTGGAAACGGTCGTCTTTCCAGCCGGGTTACAGACCATTGAGGCAGGTGCCTTTTCCGGCTGCAGCCAACTGAAGGCAGTTGCCTTCCCCGCGGGGCTACAGACCATCGGTAACTCTGCTTTTTCGCGGTGCAGCGCCCTGAAAACGATCACACTCCCCGCCGGGTTACAGACCCTCGGAAAATCCGCCTTTCTCAAGTGCAGTGCACTGGAAACCATCATCTTCCCTGCGGAATTGCAAGTCATCGGAGAGGGGGCTTTTTCGCAGTGCAGTACGCTGACGACAATCACCCTTCCCACCGGGTTACAGACCCTGGAAAACTATACGTTTTCGGGGTGTAGCGCACTGAAAACAATCGTCTTCCCTGCGGAATTGCAAGTCATCGGAGAGGGGGCTTTTTCAGGGTGCCGTGCACTGGAAACCATCGCCTTCCCTGCCGGGTTGCAGACCATTGGTGATGGCGCGTTTTCTGCCAGCGGGTTGCGTGAAATCATCCTCCCCGATGGGGTCCGGGAGATCGGAGCCGATGCTTTTTGCGACTGTGAGAACCTTTCGCAGGTCACACTGGGGACGAGAACGCTGTGCCGCTCTGCCTTTTTGAACACGCCGTGGCAGAACCGTAAGATTGCCGAGGCAAGCGGAGATTTTGTTGTCATCGGCAGCACGCTGCTTTATTACCGCGGGCAGGCGAAGGAACTGCGCGCCGGGGATTTTCCCGCCGGCATCCGCAGTGTGGTAAGGGGTGCCTTTGCCCAGACCGGGGTGGCAGCCGGGAGCACGCTGAAAGTTCTTGCCTTCCCCGAGAGTGTGGAATACATCGGTGCGATCGGCTTGCGGGAGGGGATTGAAGAACTGTACTTCCCGGACGAGTTGCAGAAACTGGAATCGCTGAGCAAGGATCCTTCCGGCATCATGCGGAGCCTGCGGGTGGTGCATCTGCCGCGGGCGCTGAAGATCATCGGCGGTTCGATGTTCTTCGACCTGGGGGCAGCGTATGAAGAGCCGCTTGCCGACCTGGTACTGCCCGACGGCGTGGAAGAAATTTGGGGGCGTGTGTTTTACGGTGCCAACATTCGCCGTTTTATCCTGCCCCGCAGCATAAAGAAGATCAGTAGCACTGCGTTTTACGGTCCGACAGCCGGGGAGGGAGACGACGAGCCGCCCCTGTTTATTCCAGAGATTTACTATTGCGGCAGCGCCAAGGAGTGGTACTCGATCCAAAGACTAGAGGGGTACTGGATTCTATCCAATGTGCGCGTGTTCTTCTACTCCGAGGAAAAGCCCACCACCGTGGGGGACTATTGGCACTATGTGAATGGGGTTCCCACCGCCTGGTAAACAAAAATCCCCGCCCGATGGGCGGGGATTTCTTTTGCGGCGCGGGGGCGGGGATGCCCCGCGCCATCAGGGCAAGAGCAGGGCAAGGGCGAAGGACACCGCATCCGCCGCGAGAAGGACGGCAGATGCGACCCGCAGCACGAGTGCCGCGCGCCGCGCGGCGACCTTTTCGGCATGGCGGAGGGGGAGCGAAACCAGAATCACCACGACCGCGAAGAGCGCGGCGGCTGCCGCAGCGGCGACATACAGCACGACAAGGATGACGGCGGCAATGCCCTCGCCGAGGTCGGCGGCGCCGCCGCGCAGCGGCAGCCATGTGCCAAGGAGAGAGGCGGTGGCGACAGCGGCAAGGCAGAGCAGCACGAAAAACAGGACGGTGAGGACAAGAAACACACGTTGTTTGCGGTTCATGAGGTTCTCCTTTCGGGGGGATTCGGGGAAAAACGGACGCGAGCCGCCCCTATATAATGAAATAGGAAGAAAACCTGTCGAAACGGCGCGAAGAAGAACCGCCGGACGGGCGTTTCTTCTCAGCGGTCGAGGTGCACATCCATCTGCGGGAAGGGGATGGAGATGCCGTTTTCATCAAAGGCGCGCTTGACGCCCTCGTTCATATTGAAATACACATCCCAGTAATCGGCGGTTTTGCACCAGACGGTGGTGAAGAGATCGACGCTGCTTTCCCCGTGGCGGGTGACGCGGGCGCGCGGCGCGGGGTCGGCAAGCACCAGCGGGTCGGCGGCGGCGACCGAACGGATGATGTCCGCGGCACGGGCAAAATCATCGCCGTAGGAGATCGAGAAAGTCAGATCGACCCGGCGGGTAGGTTTTTCGGAATAATTGGTGATCTCGGAGGTGGAGAGTTTGCCGTTCGGAAGGTAGACGACCTTATTATCGTTCGTGCGGATTTTGGTATTGCAGATGAAAATATCCTCTACCGTCCCCTCATAGCCGCCCGCGGCGATGAAATCGCCATCCCGGAAGGGGCGGGTGAAGAGCAGCAGCACACCGCCCGCAAAATTGGAGAGCGTGCCGTTGACGGCGAGCCCTATGCCGACACCGAGCGAGGCGATGAGCGCCGAGACGGCGGTGGTATCGATGCCGAGGTAACTGACGAGCATGATGACGACCAGCGCCTTCAACCCCACCTTGACGATATAGGAAACGGTGCGGCAGATGGTTTCATCGATTTTCTGCTTGCCATCGGCGTGCCGTTTTTCGACCCGGGCGGCGACCGCGCGGGTAAGGCGGTTGATGAGGGCGAACGAAGCCACAAGCAAAACAATCGAAATGAGGAGGCGCACGCCGAAGGTGGTCGCCCAGTTGCGCAGGGTGGCAAGAAATTGATCCCAGTTCATGTGATTTTCTCCTTTATTTTGATTTTATGGGATGCGGTTTCAGAGGGAGGCAAGAAACCGGTCGCAGGCTTCGGCGCAGGCGCGGTCGTAATCCCCGGTCTCGGCAAGGTATTTGAGGACGGTATAGCGGTCGCGCAGAGAAAGCGCCCGCTTCATACCGCGCAGAATGGTTTCGCGGTCGGTGGTGACAAGGGGCTTTTCCATTTCCCGCGGAAATCGCTCCCTCCGGTCAAAGGCAGGGAAAGCCCGGTGGCGGGGACCCCGCCGAAAATCGCGCCGACGGTGGCGGGGTCACGCTGCCGCAGGGCGTAGCCGTTTTCGAGCGCCGTATTGCAACAGAAACGGCGATTTGGCAACGACAAAGCGCAGGGCAACGGCAGTTGCCGGCAAAATTTTGTTTTGTCCCGTTCCTATGTTAATTATATCGCGGCGCACGGCTTTTTGCAAGGGGCGGGCGGAATTTTGTCGCGCTTGGACGGGCAGGAGCGAAAGTCACCAAATAAAAAGCAAGAAGGTGACAATGAAAAAAGAAGAGCGGCACGGAAAACGGGAGGAAAGGAACCAAAGATTCCGCCCGCTTCCCTTCTCCTGCCGGCATCCGCGGCTGCCGAAGGAGGGCTACGGTGCTTGCCGGCTACGGGCAGCAACGAAGGACGCCGGGACGTGCCTGCTGCGGCGGCGAAGTGTCACCGCGGGGGAGACGGCATGGATTCTACCGGGCGCGGGATTCCCTGCCCGCGTTCCCCCACGGAGGGCGCCGCAGTTCCGGGGCGAGGCGGTTGCGGGCGCAACGGGCGCGGTAAGGTGCGCGGCATCCGATGCGCCTTCCCACCCGGGGGCGCCGCGCGATGGGGAAGAACCGCCGGGGGCATTTTGCCCGGTGTTTTTTGAAAAAACCCAGAGCGGAAAGGTTCCGGCAAAAGAAGTGCAGAGGAGCCGCACCACCCCCGCATCGGGCGCTGTTTGCGGGCAGCACCGCTCTGCGCCGGGGTGGCACGAAGATTCCGCCGGATACGGGTGCAAACAGAATCGCCGGGGCTTGTTCGGATACGGGCAAGCCCCGGCGCTCTTATGCGGCGACCGGGGTACCGACCGATGCGCCTTTCCCCCGGCCGGCGCCGGAGAACGCGCTTTTCCTTCCCCCATCACACGCACAAGCGACTGCCGCGCGGCAGCAAAGCGCGCGACAGCATCGTCAAAATCAATGCGTTATTTTGTGGCAGCTGCAACCCTGTTTCCTGTGGAAAACCATGTGGAAAACCCCGTCTTCCTGTGGGAAACTCCTGTCGATCCCTTTGAGACATTCCGATTTTTCTCGATGCAGACTGGCTTTTTCTCGTTTTTGTTTCCTGTGGAAAACGGTAGTGGAAAACCGTTTTTCGGTGCATTTTGCTTTGTGAGGCACCCGCAACCGGGTGGGGCAAATTTCTTCGGGAAGCGACCCGAAAAAAATCGCAAAAAGCGGCGCGGAAGGCAGAAAGCCGGTGGCAGTTGCCACCGGCTTTGCGTGTAGGCGCGCGGCGGGCAACCCCCGCTTCTGTGCACGGCGGCGCGCGCGTCTCTTTTCCTGCGCGGGGGCAACAACACAAGCGTTCCCCTTTTCGTGCGGCGGGCTCCGGGGGGCGAGGCGTGTTTCCCGCGGGCGGGCGCAATACGAGGCGCGCGTTCTTTGCCCGCGCGGGGGCAACAACACAAGCGTTCCCCTTTTCGTGCGGCGGGCTTCGGGGGGACGAGGCGTGTTTCCCGCGGGCGGGCGCAATACGAGGCGCGCGTTCTTTGCCCGCGCGGGGGCGCGGGAGGGAGGAGCGGAGCAAACCGCAGCGCAGGGTCAGACAGGGACGAGTCGATTCCGGCACGCAAACGGGGGAGGAAATCGCGCCTCCCTTGTGCATGAGGTCAGCCCGGCGAACCACGCGGCAACGCACCCACGTTCCCGCAGCGGCGCCTTGGATGGCAACCTGTCGCCTTCCTCTAAGCGGGCGCGCCGCGGAAAATTTTTTCAAACGCGCCTTCCCTTTTCCCCGGATCCGGTTGCCGATTTTCGGAACCCTTGCGGGTCTTTTGGCACATCCGGCGATCAAGGGCTTTTTAAAATCAAGCGGATAATCCGGGGCAGCGAGAACGCCCTTTTCTGTGGAAAACGTTGTGGAAAACTGTTAAAAATCCGAGAAAGCCTTACCCACACTGGGTTTTCCGCTGTGGAAAACTTTTTGACTTCCGTATCCGGTCGGTTTTCCTTTGCAACCGGCACCGGGCGGAGTTCCGGCGGCAGTTGGAGCGCATTTTTCCGATCCGTCCCCGGACGGATGGTGCCATTTTCCTCCCGGCGGATGCGGAGAGACGCACGCCGGAGCCATGCGGTGGCACGGCGCGTCCTCGATTTTTCTGCCGGTTCCACCGCCCGTTGCCGTTCTCCCCGTGCCCTGTCGCAATCCCGATTTTCTTCTGCCGCGCCCGCAGGAAGCAGAAGAACATGGGGCTGCCGCACGGCGACGGGGGCGGGTTACGCCGGCGGCATTCCGAGTGTGGCGCCGGACGGAATTCCTACCGCGCAGGCTTGGATGGCACGGCATCGCCGCCAGGGCGGCGGGTGCGCGCAGTGAAGTGCGCCGCCTTGCACCGGATGCCGGGCAAAGTGTGGTCGGACGAGGCACCCCTGCCCTCCGTCAAAGTTCCGCCGGGTAGCGGCACCGCGCGGAAATCACCGTTGCGGGACAAAAAGGCATCGCGGGTCGGGGAATGCACGCAGATGGGATGCCGTCGTCGGAAAACCGCGCGTCGGAGAAAACGGTTGCGCTTGCGCCGGGCATGCGAAGGCGGGCGCAAGCCGAGCCAACCGTGTCGCATCGTTTCCCCCGGCTCCCCCGGCTTTCCCGACTCCCCCGGCTTTCCCGACTCCCCCGGTTCCCCCGGCTCCCACGGCTCCCACGGCTCCCCCGGTTCCCACGGTTCCCACGGCTCCCACGGCTCCCACGGTTCCCACGGCTCCCACGGTTCCCCCGGTTCCCCCGGTTCCCCCGGTTCCCCCGGCTTTCCCGGCTCCCCCGGCTCCCACGGCTCCCACGGCTCCCGCGGCTTTCCGATTGTTGCAGCGCGCGCGTGACTGACACTTCCCCGATCGTTTTTTTCCCGATGTTGGCACCTCCTCCACGCGCAAACGGAGGCTACCGATTCTCCGATTTTCTTCGCGTTACACGCGCTCCGGGTTCCGCCTTTTCCCTTCCGCCGCGCGGTTGCGGACGGTGGAAAATATCCGGCGTTTCCTTTTCCCGCAGCGCCTTTGCCCGGGGCAAAGCGGCGGGAGCGGGAGGTGAGGATCGCGTTTTTCTTCGTCACGGCTTCTCTCCGAAGTTCGGATTTCCAGTATTATTCCGCGGCAGATTGTATCCAAAATTGTGGATAATTCTGTGGAAAACTTGTTGATGGTTTGTGGAAAACGCAAAAATCCCCCGACACCACTGGCTTTTTTAGCGTGAAAAAAGGAACCCCCGCAAAAGCAGGGGTTCCTTTTTGTGAAATACGGTTTCGGGGCAAAAAATACGCCGTTAATCCACAAACGTATCGGCGGCGGAAGTCGCCATCGCATCACAGCGCTCGTTATAATCATGCCCGTCATGGCCTTTGACCCACACCATTTCCACCGTGTGGCGGGCAAGCAGCGCATCGAGTTTTTGCCAGAGATCGGGGTTTTTCAGTTCCTCTTTCCCGCGCCGCCAGCCGTGCGCGCGCCAGGAGGAGATCCAGTCAAGCCGCACGGCGTCCACGAGATAGCGGCTGTCCGAATACAGCGTGACCTCGCACGGCTCCCGCAGGGCGGCAAGCCCCTCGATGGCGGCGGTCAGTTCCATGCGGTTGTTGGTGGTTTTGCGTTCTCCGCCCGAAATGCCGCGCTCATGCCCGGCATAGACCAGAATCGCCGCCCAACCGCCGTGCCCGGGGTTCCCGCGGCAGGCGCCGTCGGTATAAATCTCCACGTGTTTCATGTGTTCTCCTTACGACAGCCAGGCGATGAGGTTATCTGCCGCCCGCAGAACCACAGGGAGCAGGCGCAAAAGCAGGACACTGCCCACAAGGCAGACCAAAACCGTCAGAATGAGGGAGGGAATATCGCTTCCCTTCGCTTCGTACCGCACGGTGGCAGCGTCCTTCAGGTGTGCGGGCACGTAAAACCGTGCCTCGTCGAGGTGGATGTGCTCCCGCACGCGCGGATCGGGGTTCTCCGGCTCTCCGACATAGCGCAGATACTTGCGCAATGCGGATTCCCGCCGGGCGAGCGTGCGCCGCAGCAGCCATTTGCGGGCAAGCCCCAGTTCGGCAAGGGTCTTGGCATGCTCTTCGTCAACCGAATTGCATTTTATCAGTTGACGAATAACTTTACCAAGATACCGCCGATGATAGACCGCCGCCACGGCTGCCAGGATGCAACCGATCATGATGGCAAAGACGATGCGGGAGAGCGTGGTACCCTGGGTGGTGAAGGTAAAATTCTTGTAGTTGCCGAAATCGATCTCAAAGTAGGTTTCCCGCAGATAGTCCCAGATGTCGCCGAAAAAATTATAAATCTCGGACATATGTTCTCCTGTTCTCCCGGTTACGAAAGACCTTCTTCAAAAAAATCGCTGCCGACAATGCCGCGTAGGAAGTTCTCGAGGTCTTTATTATCTTCATAATAGAAGGAAATGCACTTTTTGCCGCGTTTGGTGTCCAGTTTAACCCGTCTGCCGATGTTCGCCATCAGGCGACTCTCCAGTTCTTTGGCGTAATTCACGACATCGGGCTTCTTTTCCTCTTCCGGCGCGACATTTTCCGCCTTCACGCGGCGCTGATTCCAGCGGCGCACCTCTTCTTCGGTCATACGCACCGACATACCGCGTTCGATGATGATTTTTGCCAGCGCCTCCATATCCTCGATGGCGCGCAGCCCAAGCAGGGCGCGGGCATGACCGGCGCTGAGTTCGCCGGAGGTGATGGCGGTACGCAGGGCTTCCGGCACGTCCAAAAGACGTACCGCATTGGCAATGGCAGAGCGGCTTTTGCCGATTTGGCGGGAGATTTCCTCCTGCGTCAGGTGATATTCTTCGGCAAGGGCACGATAAGCGGCGGCTTCCTCGAGCGGGTTCAGGTCCTCACGCTGAATGTTCTCAATCAGAGCGATCTGTGCCGCTTCCTGTTCGGTAGAATCCAGCAAAATGACCGGAACTTCGTTCAATCCTGCCATTTTGGACGCGCGCCAACGGCGCTCGCCGGCGATAATCTGATACCGATCGCCGCCGATATCCCGTACCAGGATCGGTTGCAGCACGCCGTGCGCGGAAATGGACTCGGCAAGTTGGGAAAGCGCCTCGGTATCAAAGTATTTGCGTGGCTGGTTCCCTTTCGGCTCCAGTTGCGCCACGCGCAGCATCTTGGTACCGCCTTTTTCACTCTCATTTTCCACGGTGTTTTCGAGAAAAATCGCATCAATCCCTCTGCCGAGGCCGGATAATTTCTTTGCCATGGTGGTGATTCCTCCATTTTTTCTGTCATTCTTCTGTTTTCGGGGTAAAATTCAGTGATTTTCAGGGTAAAATTCAGTGGTTTTCGAGGCAAAATTCAGCCGTCAGATGCGCAAAACCAGTTCTTTGGCGACGTCGGCATACTCTTGTGTGCTCTTGCCGAAGGGGTCGTAGTAGCAGATCGGCTTGCCGAATCCCGGTGCCTCGCTGAGTTTGACGCTGCGGGAAATGGTGGTTTTGAAAATCTTTTCGGCGTAATACTTCTTCAGTTCCTTCACGACCTGCCCGGAAAGAATCAATCTGCCGTTATACATGGTCAGCAGGATGCCCGTGATCTCCAGGCGTGGGTTGTAACTCTGACGTACCCGTTTGACGCTGTTCATCAGTTGCGAAAGCCCTTCCAGCGCGAAAAATTCGCACTGCATGGGGATAATGAGTCCGTCTGCCGCAGTCAGTGCATTCACGGTCAGTTGGCTGAGGGAGGGGGGGCAGTCGATGATGACATAATCATAGGCATCGGCAACCGCAGCAAGTGCGTTTTTGAGGCAATTTTCGCAATGTTCGATCTCGCCGAGTTCAAATTCCGCTCCCGCCAGCGCGATGGTGGAGGGGAGAATGGAAAGATTTTTAAATTCCGTCGGCAAAATGGCGTCCCGGATGGCGGCATTCCCGATCAAAACATCGTAACTTGACTTTTTTACCGTATTTTTGCCGATACCGACGCCGCTTGTGCTATTGCCCTGCGGGTCCATATCCACCATCAGCACTTTTTTGCCGCGTTTTCCGAGGGCAGCGGCGATATTGACTGCGGAAGTCGTCTTCCCTACTCCGCCCTTCTGATTGGCAAACGCCAAAACCTTGCTCATGTTTATCCTCCGTCTGCTTTTATTGTTCTCCGTGTCCCGTGGCGCCTGAACCGCCTGTTTTGGGGGTGAAAATTGCCGGATGGGGTGGGTTAAAACTCTTTGAGCCTATTATAGCATGCGCCGCGCGGAATGTCAATTCTATACAGGCAAAAAGAGCGAAAAAAGTGTAAACTTTTATGGTGAGGCGGGCTGTTTCACGTGAAACAGACGTGTTGTCACACAAGGGGGGAGTGGTTTCATGTAGCGGGAGGTTGTTTCACGTGAAACAAAGGGGTTTGCTGCGACTGCAGGCAAAAAACGGTTCAGCAAAAGTGATGTTTCACGTGAAACGCAAATCAGATCCCGGCAACGTGAAGAGGGGTAGGGTGGC
>CAKSLR010000035.1 GCA_934467435.1 uncultured Eubacteriales bacterium
CCCAGTGCCCGGTGTGCTCGGCAGTCTCGGTCACGGAGCCGTCCGCACCGATCTTTGCATTGACCAGCGTGACATACCCTTCATCGGTCTCGGGGGCTTCGTCCATCAACTCAAACACCCGTTCCGCGCCCGCCAGTGCCATGACCACGAAGTTGATCTGCTGGGAAACCTGACTGACATTCTGCACAAACTGCTTGGTCATACCGAGGAAGGTAACCACCACCGTAATCATGGAAAGTTCCACCCCGAAAAGCGCATGCAGCGACACGTCGGGGGCGCCGCTGAGAATCAGCAGCGCGCCGAGGAACGCCGCCAGCACATAAAAAATGTTGCCGATGTTCCCCATGATGGGCATGAGCGTGTTGGCAAAGATATTGGCGCGGGTCGCATCCTCGCACAGTTGGGTATTCAGCCGGTCAAAATCCTCCCGGCTCTCGGGCTCGTGGCAAAAGACCTTGACCACCTTCTGCCCGTTCATCATTTCTTCGATAAAACCCTCTTCCCGTCCGAGCGACTGCTGCTGCCGCACAAAATATTTGGCGGAATTGCCGCCGACAAAACGGGTAACAAGGAACATCAGCGCCACGGCGCAAAAGACGATCAGCGTCATCCACACGCTGAAATACAGCATGACCAGCACCAGCGCCACCAGCGTAATGCCCGCCATAAAGCAGGAGGGCAGCGACTGGGAAATGAGCTGGCGGATGGTATCGATATCATTGGTGTAATGCGACATGATATCGCCGCGGTTATGCGTGTCAAAGTAGCGGATGGGCAGGTGCTGCATCCCGCCGAACATTTTCTGCCGCAAGCGGTTCAGGAACCCCTGCGTAACGACCGCGCCGAGACGAGCCTGCAGGAATGCGGCAATCAGCCCAACCAGGTAAATGCCCGTCATCAGGAGCAGGGAGGGAATCAGTTCGGGCAGGAGCGCCGCAAAGGCATCGTTTCCGCTTATACCGTCCGTCACCGCCCGGATTCCGCGTTCGATATAGGAGGCAATGGTCTGCACATACACCGCCGGGGCGACCCCCGCGAGCGACGCGATCAGAATACAGACAAGAACGATAATGACTTCCTTCTTATAGCAGGTGAACAGCAGCCGCAAAAGGCGACCGATGGTGCCTTTGGCATCCTTGGCTTTTACGCCGTTTCCTCTCATTCTCGGTGCCGGCATACTCAGTCCTCCTTCCCCTTGGTCTGGGATTCAAACACTTCCCGGTAGATCGGGGAGGTTGCGAGCAATTCTTCGTGCGTGCCGCAGGCGGCAATCCGCCCGCCGTCCATCACCACAATACGGTCGGCGTCCTGCACCGAGGAAATGCGCTGGGCAATGATGATCTTGGTCGTGCCGGGAATTTCCTCCCGCATGGCGCGGCGGATCATGGCATCCGTACGGGTATCGACCGCGGAGGTCGAGTCATCCAGCACCAGAACCTTCGGGTCTTTCAGTAGGGCGCGCGCGATACAGAGCCGCTGTTTCTGCCCGCCGGAGACGTTGCTGCCACCCTGTTCGATATAGGTATCATACCCCTTAGGGAAGGCACGGATGAATTCGTCCGCCTGTGCCAGGCGGCAAACATGCTCCAGCTGTTCATCGGTCGCGTCCGGGTTGCCCCAGCGCAGATTTTCCTTGATGGTACCTGAGAACAGCACATTTTTCTGCAGCACCACCGCCACGGCGTTCCGCAGAGTCGTCAGATCGTATTCCCGCACATCATGCCCGCCGACCAGCACCTTCCCCTCGGTCACGTCATACAGACGGGAAATCAGATTGACAAGCGAAGTCTTTGAGGAGCCGGTACCGCCGATGATGCCGATGGTTTCGCCCGCGCGGATGTGCAGGTTGATATCCTGCAAGGCATAACGCTCGGCAGCGGCGGCATATTTGAAATTCACCGCACAGAACTCCACTTCCCCGTCCGGTACCTCGGTCAGGGCATTCGCGGGGCTCTTCAGGCTGCTTTCGGTCGAAAGCACCTCGCTGATCCGGCGGGCGGATTCCAGTGCCAGAGTCATCATGACAAAGACCATGGAAACCATCATCATACTGATAAGAATCTGCATGGAATAGGTGATCATGCCGGTAAAGTTACCGACGTTCATGGCACCGGCATCCCCGGGAACAAAGTTCCGGACAATGAGGTAGGTGGCAAAGAAAGATATCGCCAGCATCGACACATTCATGCACAGACGCATGACGGGATCGTTGAAGGCAAGAATTTTTTCGGCACGGGTAAAATCGGTGCAGACATCGTCAGACGCCCGGGCAAACTTTTTCGTTTCGTAATCTTCCCGCACAAACGATTTGACCACCCGCATTCCCGCCACGTTTTCCTGCACCGATTCGTTCAGTTTATCGTATTTTTTGAACACACGGCGGAAAAGCGGCATGACCCGCGCGATGATAAAGAACAGGGCAAACCCCAGAAACGGAATGACCACCACAAAAACGAGAGCGAGCGGTCCGCCCAGTTTGATGGACATGATAAATGAAAAAATCAGCATAAACGGGCAACGGATGGCGGTGCGCACCAGCATCATGTAAGCGTTTTGCACATTGGAGACATCCGTGGTCAGGCGCGTGACCAGACTGGAAGTGGAAAACCCGTCGATCTCCGCAAACGAAAAATCACCGATGCGGTAAAAGAGATCATGACGCAGATTTTTGGCAAACCCGCAGGAGGCAACCGAGCAGAAATACCCCGCCAGCACCCCGAACGTCAGCGAAAGCAGCGCCGTTCCGAGCAAAAACAGCCCGTACTTCAGAATCACCGTCATATCACAGCCACGCTGAATTTCGTTAATCAACTCTGCCGTAAAGAACGGAATGAGACATTCTGCCACCACTTCGACTGCCACCGTCAGCGGCGCCAGCAACGAGGGGAGCTTATACTCACGCACAGCCCCCGCGATCTTTTTTATCATATTTTCCCTCCCGTGAGCGAATTTCTCAAAAGCAGTACCCACTATTATAGCAAAAAGATTTTAGTTTTGCAAGTTTTCGCCCGTTCCGGCGGTGAATTTTTTGTGAACGTTTCCCCCCTTTTTCCCGAAAGGCTTGACCGCACGGGGAAATCATGTTATACTGAACGGGTGAAAAGAAACGGAGGACATGAGATTTGATTCAGGTTACCAATTTGAGTTTTCAGTTCGGCGGACAGTTACTGTTCCGGGACGTAGATCTGAAGTTTACGGACGGCAACTGCTACGGCGTAATCGGTGCCAACGGGGCGGGCAAGTCCACCTTCCTTCGCCTTCTGTGCGGAGAACTGGAGCCGACCAAGGGCGAAATTTCGGTGCCGGAAACCGCGCGGCTCTCGGTGCTGCGGCAGGATCACTTTGCTTTTGACGATTACACCGTGCAGGATACGGTCATCATGGGGAACCGGCACCTGTACGACATTATGAAAGAAAAAAACGCCATCTACGAAAAAGAGGATTTTTCGGAAGAAGACGGCATCCGCGCCTCGGAACTGGAGGCGGAGTTTGCCGAACTCGGTGGCTGGGAGGCGGAGTCGGAGGCATCCCGCCTGGTGCAGGGGCTGGGGCTGCCCGAGGAGCGGCTTGCCGCCACCATGCGCGATCTGAAAGAGAGCGAAAAGGTGAAAGTGCTGCTGGCGCAGGCACTGTTCGGCAACCCCGACATCATTCTGATGGACGAGCCGACCAACGGTCTGGATTTAGCAGCGGTGGAATGGCTTGAAAACTTTCTTTCCGATTACTTCGGCACGGTGCTGGTGGTATCGCACGACCGTCACTTTCTCAACGACGTCTGCACCGGTATTGTAGACATCGATTACAGCGGCATTAAAATGTATGTCGGCAACTACGAATTCTGGTATGAATCCAGCCAGCTCATGCAGCGCATGATCAAACAGCAGAACAAAAAAGCGGAAGAAAAGATTGAGGAACTGCAATCCTTCATCTCCCGTTTCTCGGCAAACAAATCCAAATCCCGCCAGGCAACCTCCCGCCGCAAGTTGCTGGAGAAACTGACGGTGGAAGAGATGCCCGCCTCCTCCCGCCGCTATCCGTTCATCGGGTTTGACATGGACCGCGAGCCGGGCAAGGATATTCTGACGGTCAAGGATCTTTCCTACACCGCGGGCGGTCAGGTACTGCTCGACCGGCTTTCCTTCTTTCTTGCCAAAGGCGATAAGATTGCGTTTGTCGGCAACGAACTTGCCATCACCGCCTTCTTCCGGATTCTGATGGGAGAGGTGACACCCGACAGCGGCACCTATAAATGGGGGATCAGCACTTCCCAGTCTTACTTCCCGCACGACAACACCCCCTATTTTGACGGGGTAACCCTCAGCATCCTCGACTGGATGCGGCAGTATTCGAAGGACACCACCGAAACCTATCTGCGCGGATTCCTCGGGCGTATGCTCTTCTCGGGGGACAGTATTTTCAAACCCGTGAACGTCCTCTCGGGCGGTGAAAAGGCGCGGTGTATGTTCTCCCGCATGATGCTGTTCGGGTCAAACGTTCTGCTGTTGGACCGCCCGACCGACCATTTGGATCTCGAGTCCATCACGGCGGTGAACAACGGACTCTCCGACTTCCGCGGCAACATTCTCTTTACCTCACATGACTACGAAATTGTCAATACCGTTGCCAACCGCATCATCGACATTCACCGGGACGGCAGTTACACCGACTTTTCCGGCACCTACGAAATGTATGTGGAAGAGCGCAAAAAGCGCGGCGAGACCGAAATCTCACTCTGAAAATAAAAAGCGCCCCAAGGGGGCGCTTTTTTATCGGCAGAGCAGTTCGGCAATCTGCACGGCGTTGGTCGCCGCGCCTTTTCGCACCTGGTCGCCGCAGCAGAAGAGCGAAATACCGTTCGGGAAAGCAAGGTCCTTTCGCACCCGCCCGACAAACACCGTGTCCTGGTCGCTGGTGGCAAGCGGCATCGGGTATTCCCCGCCGTCCACCAACCGGCATCCTTCTTCCGTCGCCACGGCGTCCTGCACCTCACGCACCGAAAGTTCCCGCTCGGTATAAACCGAAACCGCGATGGAGTGCGACCGCATGACGGGCACCCGCACGCAGGTGCAGGTCACACGCAGATCGGGCAGGTGCAGGATTTTGCGTCCCTCGTTCTGCATTTTCATCTCCTCGGTCGTATAACCGTCGGGGAGGAAGGAACCGATCTGCGGAATAAGGTTCTCCGCAATCTGGTGGGGGAACACATGTGCCTCCACCGGTTTGCCCGCCGCAATGGCGGCGTTCTGTGCCGAAAGTTCGATGGGGCCGCCCGCACCGGCACCGCTGACCGCCTGATAGGTTGCCGCCACCATGGCACGGATGGGAGAAAGACGGGCAATCGCCTTCACTGCCATGAGGGTAATGATGGTGGAGCAGTTCGGATTGGAAATGATACCGTGGTGAAGAAGTGCATCGCCGGGGTTGATTTCCGGCACGACAAGCGGCACATCCTCCCGCATCCGAAACGCACTGGAATTATCGACAAACACCGCCCCCGCCGCGCAGATCGCCGGGGCAAAGCGACGGGCAAGATCCGCCGAGGCGGCGCCCAGTACGATATCCGCGCCGGCAAAGGAATCCTCCCGCGCCTCCTCTACCGTCAGTTCTTCTCCCGCAAAGGTCATTTTCTTTCCCGCCGAACGTGCGGATGCCAAAAGGCGGAGCGAAGCAAGGGGAAAATGGCGCTCGGCAAGAATTTTCATCATTTCCCTGCCCACTTCGCCGGTTGCCCCCAGAATTACCACATGATACAGTTTCACGGTCTGTTACCTCCTTCAAGTAAAGCTGTTATACAAAGTACGTACCGCCTCGGCAAAATCCTCATCCATCACACCGATGATGATGCTCACCTCGTCCGAGTCCTGCTCGATCAGGCGGATATTGACGCCGATCTGCCCCATACGCGCAAAAATTTTCCCCGAAACACCGGTGGTGGCTGCCATGCGGCGCCCGACAATGGCAATCAGGCTGACGCCCTCCGAAACGTGTACGCCGTCCGGCGTACATTCCTTCTGAATTTCCGAAATAAAACTGTGCAGGCACTGCCCGAGCGCCCGCGTGGGAATGACCAGGGAAAAACTGTCCACGCCGCTTGGGATGTGCTCGATCGGCAGGCGATATTTTTCCGCCAGTTCCAGCACCCGCCGGATGACCGAGGCATCGCCGTTTGCGCGGTTCTTCCGCACCGTCACAACGGTATAGTGCCGTTTGCCTGCAATGCCCGTGATAAAGCGGCTGTCCTCTTCTTCGCGCTCCTCCTCGAATCGTTCCATAATCAGCGTACCGGGCGCGGCGGGGTCATGCGTATTTTTGATATACAGCGGAATCCCCGCCTGGCGCACGGGAAAAACCGTTTCCTCATGCAGCACCTCTGCCCCCATGAACGAAAGTTCGCGCAGTTCCCCGAACGTCACGCGCTCAATCGGGCGCGGGTTCTCCACAATCCGCGGGTCTGCCATCAGAATACCCGAAACATCTGTCCAGTTCTCATAACTTTCTGCCGAAAGGGCAGCGGCAGCAAGCGCCCCCGTCACGTCCGACCCGCCGCGGCTGAACACATGCAGTCGCCCGTCCGGGAGCGTACCGTAAAAGCCGGGCAGCACCATACAGGGGTGTCCCGCGGCAAGTTCCCGCAGGGAAGCGTAAGTCGCCTCATAGTCCACCGTGCCGTCATAGGAAAAATGCAGCCATTCCGCCGCATCGACAAAATCATAACCGAGGTATTCCGCCATCAGGCGGGCACACAGGTACTCGCCGCGGGAAACAATGGCATCCTCACTCGCCTCCCGCGTCATGGCATCCCGCGTGGCTTGCAGAATATCGTCCAGCGGCAGCGAGAGTCCGCAGCCGGCAGCAATCTCGCGATATCTGCCGGCAATGTTCTCCCAGATGTCATCAAAACTGACCTGATAACGCAGGTGGGCATGGCAGATATACAACAGATCGGTGACTTTATTATCTCCCGCCGTACGTTTGCCGGGGGCGGAAACCACCACGACCCGCCGCGCGGAATCCCCCTTGACAATTTCCTTTACCCGCCTGAAATTTTCCGCGCAGGAAAGAGACGAGCCGCCGAATTTCACTACCTTCATTTTATGTCCTCCTCCATTCCCGCGACAAAGGTCTGCGAGTCGTTTTGCAAAAGTTCTTCTGCCAGAGCATGCATTTCCGTCCGCGTCAGAGGGCGGGTGATCACCGTGCCGCCGTCCCGCCGCTCCGTTACGGATGTGGGAACGGTCGCTGTGGTGCGCACATAATAACGGTGCGGATGCAGGGTGTGAATGACCTTTTTTTCGGTGGGGGCAATCCCCGTCATCCGCACGCCGGCGGCAATATCCAGCATATCCGAAACCAGGGCGCTGCCGGTCGGTCCCGCCCCGGCGCCCTGCCCCATAAAGGAAAGGCACCCGACCTGCCGCCCGACCAGGGAGATGCAGTTGAAATTGGAGCCGACCGCCGCCTCAATCGCGTCGGCGGGCAGAAGGGTCGGTTCCACATAAGCGCTGACCGCATCCCCTTCCGAAAAAGCGAACGCCAGCAATTTGCACACGAGGCCGACCGAGGCAAAGTAGCGGATATCCTCCGCCGTAATGCGGCGGATGCCGAAGGTAGGCACGTCCGCCTCCCCCAGCACCGTACCGAACGCAAGCGAGGCGGAAATGGCGCACTTGCGGCAGACATCCGTTCCGTCAATATCCGCCGAAGGGTCGCGCTCCGCATACCCGAGTTCGGTTGCCGCCGCGAGCACTTCCCCGAAGTCGCTGCCGAAGGTCTGCATGGCATCGAGGATATAATTGGTCGTTCCGTTCATAATACCGCGCAGCGAAAGAATCTCATCACACCGCGCCGCGCGCTGCAGATTGAAGAGCCACGGAATGCCACCGCCCGCCGCCGGGGTGAACCGCAATTCCCGCCCCACCGCGGCGGCAAGGTCTCGCAGTTCCCGGTAATAGGTGCAGATCAGGTGCTTGTTGGCACTGACCACGTGCTTGCCTGCCCGGAGCGCCGCCGTCACGTATTCATAGGCGGGATGCAGACCGCCCATCACCTCCGCCACGATTTCGATTTCGGGGTCACGGAGGATCTCCTCATAGTCGGTACAGACCAGCCCCTCGTACCCCGCAGGTACACGCAGGTCGAGGATGCGCTTTACGCGGATGTCACACGGCTTTTTGAGGGTAGTTTCGTATGCCCCTCTGCCAACCGTACCAAAACCAAGAATTGCCACCTTCATAACCAAATGATCCTCCAAACTTGCAAAAAACGTTTGCAAAAACTATTGCATTTCAATAAAAAAGCGTGTATAATGGATAATGAAGATAGTGTAACACAATTTTGCAAAAAAATCAAGAGGGGATTTTACAGATTCATGGAATACTTCAGCACAAGAAATTCCGCCCATCGTGTCTCCCCCGCCGAAGCCATCCGAAGGGGACTTGCACCGGACGGCGGATTGTATATGCCTGCCGAATTTCCACCCTTCCCCATGGCAGAATTACCCCGCATGTCGGTCGCGGAGATTGCCGTTTCCGTCCTCTCCCGCCTTTTTGACGATTTTTCGGAGGAGGAACTTTCCCGCGCCGTCCATGCGGCGTATGACGGTGCGTTCCCCGGCGGCGACATCGCCCCGCTTCACACGCTCTCCCGGGTACAGGTCATGGAACTGTTTCACGGTCCGACCTGCGCTTTCAAAGATGTGGCGCTTTCCCTTTTGCCGCACCTGCTCACCGCCGCCGCCCGAAAATGCGGGGTCAATGAGGAAATCTGTATTCTGACCGCCACCAGCGGCGACACGGGCAGTGCCGCGCTTTCCGGTTTTTCGGATGTGGCGGGCACCCGCGTGTTTGTATTCTACCCGGAAAACGGGGTCAGCCCCGCGCAGCGGAAGCAAATGGTCACCTGCCCCGGCAAAAACACCGCCGTATGTGCGGTGAAGGGCAATTTTGACGATGCCCAAAGCGGCGTTAAGGCAATCTTCGCCTCCTGCCCGCCGCCGCGGGGCATGCGCTGGTCGAGCGCCAATTCCATCAACATCGGGCGGCTCGCGCCGCAGGTTACCTATTATTTCAAGGCATACCGCGACCTGCTTGCCGACGGCAGCATCGTGCCCGGAGAACGGGTCAACTTTGTAGTGCCGACCGGCAATTTCGGGGATATTCTTGCCGGGTATTTTGCCGGGCAGATGGGGCTGCCGGTCGGACGCCTGATCTGTGCCTCCAACGCCAACCGCGTCCTGTATGACTTTTTCCGCACGGGCTGTTATGACCGACGCCGGGAATTTCATCTGACGCAATCCCCCTCCATGGACATTCTGGTTTCCAGTAATCTCGAGCGGCTGCTTTACCTCTTCTGCGGTGCGGAGGAGACCGCCGCCATGATGAAAGAACTGAAAGAAAAAGGAGTCTATACCGTCTCCCGCGCCGCGCACACCGCCATGCAGCGGGAGTTCTTTGCCGGGTGGGCAGACGATGCCCGCACGGCGGACGTGATCCGCGAGGTGTACCGCACCGAGGGGTATCTGATGGATCCGCATACCGCGGTGGGATATGCCGCGTACCTAGACTTTCTTACCTCCGGCGTGGCAGACCGCGCCGTTACGGTGCTGCTTGCCACTGCCTCTCCCTTCAAATTTTCTTCCGCCGTGCTGCAGGCGCTCGGGGAGGACGGCGGCACGGGGGATGAAACGGATATGGAAAGGCTTTCCCGCCTGAGCGGCGCCCCCATTCCCCCTCCGCTTGCCGCACTGCACGACCTGCCGGTGCGCCACACAGCACACTGCCGCCCGGACGAAATGGCGGATTTTATCCGAAATGTAACGGAGGGGCAGTCATGAAAACGGTTACGGTCCGCGTACCCGCCACCACCGCCAATATGGGGCCGGGCTTTGATTCGCTCGGCTGCGCCCTGTCTTTATATAACAGCTTTACCTTCCGACGGGCGGAGAGGACATCGGTCAGTGGCTGTGACCCCGCCTATGCGGGGGAAGACAACCTTGCCCTGCAAGCCTTCCGCGCCGCCTGCCGGGCGGCGGATGTCACGCCGCCGCCGGTTGCCCTGCACATCACTGCCCACGTGCCCGTTTCCCGCGGGCTCGGCTCTTCCGCCACGCTGCTGGTCGGCGGCGCAATGGGGGCGCGGGCGCTCCTCTCCCTGTCGCTTTCGGAAGAAGAGATTTTTTCCCTTGTCAACCGCATGGAGGGGCACCCCGATAATGTGGCTCCCGCCCTGTTTGGTGGGCTGCGTGCCTCGATGCAGGAGGAGGGCGTTCCCTTTTCCCTGCCTCTTGTGCTGCATCCGTCTCTTCGCTTTTGTGCGCTCATACCCGATTATGAGGTCAAGACCCATGCCGCGCGGGATGTGCTGCCGGCAAGCGTGCCGTTTTCCGATGCAACGGCAAACGGCGCCCATGTCGCCATGACCGTGGCGGCGCTGGCAACGGGGGACGGTGCGGTACTTGCCCGCGCCATGACCGACCGCCTGCACGAGCCGTATCGCACACCGCTGATGCCCGAGTTTGACGCGGTGAAGTCCGCCGCCAACGGTGCCGGGGCGCTTGCCTTCTTTCTCAGTGGCAGCGGCTCCACCTGCATGGCAATTTACCGCAACGATGCCTTTCCGGCAGAACTGGAAGCCCGTCTTTCGGGGCTTTCGCACCACTGGCGCGTGCTGCCGCTTATGCCGGATCCGGTGGGAGCGGATGTCCGCATCACCGAGGAATAAATGATGAAGCAACCCAAAAAAACCTCCCCGGGCGGCGCCCCTTCGGGCGCCGCGGCGGGGGCGCCGAACAACGCGCCGACCGAACAGAAAAATCCCCTGCCGGATGCCGCACCCGCCCTGCAGGGCGGGCAGCCGCTTTCCGAAATTGCGGCGCCGCTTGTTGCCTGGTACCGGGAACGCGCGCGCCCGCTGCCCTGGCGGCAACAGAAAAGTGCCTATCACGTCTGGCTATCGGAAGTCATGCTGCAACAAACCCGCATTGAGGCGGTGCGCAGGTATTACGACCGTTTTCTTGCGGCGGCACCCGACATTCCTTCCCTTGCCGCCCTTTCCGACGACCGCCTGATGAAACTGTGGGAGGGGCTTGGCTACTACAGCCGCGCGCGGAACCTGCGCCGCGCCGCCGTGGTTTTGTGCGAATCTTACGGCGGGGAAATGCCGCGCGACTATGCGGCAATCCGCGCCCTGCCCGGTATCGGCGATTACACCGCCGGGGCGATTGCCTCGATTGCCTTCGGGCTGCCTTACCCCGCGCCGGATGGCAACGTGGCGCGGGTGCTGACCCGCCTGACGGGCGACCGCGCCGACATTTTGCGGCAAGATACCAAAAAACGCCTGCGCGAGAGCCTTGTGCCGCTCTACCGTGAGGCAACTGCCCCCGTCACCCCGGCGGCGCTGACAGAGGGGCTGATGGAACTGGGCGAGACCGTCTGTATTCCGAACGGCACACCGCGCTGCGACCTTTGCCCGCTTTTCAACCTTTGCCGCGCGCGGGCGGAAGAAAGCTGGGGTGAAATTCCCGTCCGCCAAAAAAAGACCAAGCGCCGGACGGTGCATAAACTGGTGCTTCTTTTGCGAGAGGAGGACGGCAGGTTTGCCGTCCGCCGCCGCCCGGAGGACGGGCTGCTGGCGGGGCTTTGGGAACTGCCGAACATCGACCTACCGGAGCGTGAGAGCGCCGAGGCGTGCGATGCGCTGGCGCGCTCTTTTTGCCGGGAAAACGGGCTTCGCGCGGCAGAAGGCGCCGTGCTGGAGGACGCGCGGCACATTTTCACGCACCTGGAGTGGCAGATGCAGGGATATTACCTGAATGTCACGTGCACCGCGCCCGCCGGGGAGACGGAACTTTGCTTCGCCACCCCCGCCGAACTGCACACCGCCTATGCCCTGCCATCGGCATTCCGCGCCTTTTGCCGCGTGATTTTCGGGGAAACATGAAAAAAGCCGCGCCATGGCGGGAAGAATAAAAGAAACCCGCATGACCCGCGCAAGATGACGGGGCGAAAAAGAATCCCCGAAGGAAAAACCACGCTGCCCACGCACTCGAAACTGTGCCGGGTGCCTTGCCGGCAGCGAGGGGCGCGGGTACCATTCCTTTCACCAACCATCCGCCGGGAGGGTGGAAACAAAACAGAGAAAAAGGAGAAAAGAACATGGGACAACACGGAACTTTGTTCGGTGTGATTTTGGGAGCGGTGATTGTAGGCGCGACCCTGACCATCAAGGACGCCCTTGACGACCCCGAAACCGCCGCGAACGTGCGCCGCAAGGTGGCGGAAGGCTGCCAAACGGTAAAAACCAAAATCTGCGAGGGCGGCGCTGCCTTGCGTGAAAAAATGGAGGAGGGCGGCACGTGCTACCGCCGGTGCCGCCACCCCCTGTATTTCCGCCGCCCGAATCCTCCTCCGAAGAGGCAAGAATCACATCCGCGGCGGAAAACAGGATCACCCGGATCCGAGGGGTTTCGTAACGCATGAAAGTTTCCTGCCGGATTACGTCATGTCCGGAGTCAAGCCTTCGTAGTAGTTCCCCTGACCGACCGCATTAACGGCACGGCAGAATACCAACATGGAGTCAAGGAGCGCCAGCAGTCTGGTATTCTCCGGATCCTCGGCATGCATACGGGCAACATAGGACTCGACACTGTAGGTGAGAACGCCGCTGGCATCCTTGCCCTCGTGATCCACTACCTTGAAGTAGTACTTTGTACGATAGTTGGCAGCGGAAACGGTAAGCGGCATCATCATGTGGGTGAAAGGAAGTTCCTCATCCCCATCGCCGGTACCGTATTCGTCTCTCATGTCGAACATACGGTAGTAATGCGGGCTGCTGAAGTTCGGATTGGTATCCACCAGCACACGCCAACCGGCAGCGTTGCCGTTCACGTTCAGCGCGACCATGATATTCATCTGCGAACCGATCCAGACCGTTGCGCCAGCCACCTCGGCTCTTGCGCCTTCCAGTTCGGTCATGTTCGACACATCCTCTGCCTCAATCTTCGGCAGTCTCGAAATGCCGTCCGGCAGAGATTCATTTGCCGGAGCGCCCCCGATACCGAAATACTTCTGCACGGCGGCAGCGTAATCA
>CAKSLR010000036.1 GCA_934467435.1 uncultured Eubacteriales bacterium
GGCAATGAGACGCGCGGCGGAAGCGGGGGAGACGGGCATGATCGGCGCGCGGCCGAGCAGTCCGCCGAACTCCACCCATTCTCCGACCCCCTTGCCGGGAACGGGAATGACGCGAACGGCGGTGGTCTTGTTATTCACCATGCCGATGGCGGCTTCATCCGCAATCATGGCGGAAATCGTTTCGGCGGGGGTATCCCCGGGAATCGCCACCATGTCAATGCCCACGCTGCAAACGGCGGTCATGGCTTCCAGTTTGGCAAGCGAGAGGGAACCGCTTGCCGCGGCGGCGATCATTCCCTCGTCCTCGCTGACGGGAATGAACGCGCCGGAAAGTCCGCCGACCCGCTGGCTTGCCATCACGCCGCCTTTTTTCACGGCATCGTTGAGAATGGCAAGGCAGGCGGTGGTACCGCAGCCGCCGACAACCGAAAGCCCCATCTCCTCCAGAATCCGCGCCACGCTGTCGCCCACCGCCGGGGTGGGGGCAAGCGAAAGATCCACAATGCCTTCTTCCGCCGCCAGCCGCCCCGCAGCCTCATGGGCGATGAGTTGCCCGACGCGCGTAATCTTGAAAGCGGTCTTTTTGATGATTTCCGAAAGTTCGGTGATATCTGCCTCGGGCGCCTCTTTCACCGCGCGGTAGACCACGCCGGGACCCGAAACGCCCACGTTGATCACGCATTCGCCTTCCCCGATTCCGTGGAACGCCCCCGCCATAAAGGGGTTATCCTCCACCGCATTGCAGAAAACCACCAGTTTGGCACAGCCGAACCCGTCTGCCGCCGCGGTGCGCGCCGCCGTTTCCCGGATGACTTTGCCCATGCGCCGCACGGCGTCCAGATCGATGCCCGCACGGGTCGAACCGATGTTGACGGAGGAGCAGAGAATCTCCGTCTCCGCCAGCACTTCGGGAATCGAGGAAAGAAAGGATTTTTCCGCTGCGCTCATACCCTTCTGCAGCAGGGCGGAGTACCCGCCGATGAAATCGACCCCCACTTCCCGTGCCGCGCGGTCCAGCGCCCGCGCCAGCACCATCTCTTCTCCCGGAAACGCCGCACAGAGAAGAGAAGCGGGGGTAACGGCAATACGCTGGTTGACAATCGGAACGCCGTAGGCGGCGGCAAGTTCCCGCGCCACGGGCACCAGTTTTTCCGCCCGCCGGCAGATCAGGTCATAGCAGGCATCCGCCGTCGCACACGCGCTGCCCCGTGCGCAACCGAGCAGCGAAAGCCCCATGGTAACGGTCCGCACGTCAAAATGCTCCTGCTGCACCATGCGGATGGTTTCGAGAATATCTCCGCCGTTGATCACAAAACGTCCCCCCTTACACGCGGTACATCGCGTCGAAAATATCGCGGTTCTGCAGAATCATCTGAACCCCGATGCGCCCGCCGAGCGCGGCGGCTTCTTCGGTCAGGGCGGAAAGTGATTCCGCCGTTCCCCCGAGATCAATCTGCATGAACATCGAAAAATATCCCTGCATCACGGTCTGGCTGATGTCCTCAATGTTGATGGATTTCTCTGCAAGAAAAGACGAAACCGCGGCGATGATGCCGGGCTTGTCTTTGCCGATGACGGTCAAAATGGCTTTCATGTTTCCTGCCTCCCTCGAAAATATGTTCTATTGTACCATACCCTACGCGAAAAAACAAGGGATTTTGCCACGGAGGTGCATTTTTCCGCTTTTTTTACCGGTGTTCCGGCGGGGAAAAAAATATAGGCAGACGATTGACAGAAACGGGCGGTTTGTGGTACAATAAGAAAAAAGGAAAGGCAGAGGGGCAGCGGCATGGAAAAAACCATGAAGATCTGGTTCGGCGCCCCCCGCGGGGGACTGGGCGCCAGTTTTGCCGCGGCGAACATTGCCTTGGCGCTGGCGCGCAGGGGGCGGCGGGTGCTGCTGGTGGATGCTTCCCCCGCCTGCCGGGTGCAGGACAGCATTTTCGGCTGTGCCGAGTCGGTGGTCTACGACCTTGCCGACCTGTGCGCCGGGCGCGCGGGCGCAGGGGATGTGGTGCTGCCGCTTGCCGCATACCCGGGGCTTTCGCTGATTCCCGGGGCATTTGACCCCTCCGAATTGCCGTACGGCATCGGCATTGCGCGGGCGCTGGAGCCGCTTATGGCGGATTATGATGTGATGATCTGCGACGCGCCCTTTGTGCCAACCCGCCGGAACGGCGCGCCTGCCTATGACCTGATCTGCTGTGTCTCCGACCCCCGTCCGATTTCCCTTGCGGCTGCGCAGCAGGCGGGGGCGGCACTCTTTGCCGCCGGTGCGCAGGACGTGCGGCTGCTGCTCAACCGTTTTTCGCTCCTTCCGCCGAAAAAAGGCGGGCAGGCAAGCGCCCTTTCCATGGTCGATGCGGCGGGGCTGCGCCTTCTCGGCATCCTGCCCCCGGTCGGGGAGCGGGAGGACGGGCGCGAGACGGAGGAATACCCCCTGCTCGTGCCGGGACGACGTTATCGGCGCGAGCCGGCGCTGTTTGCGGCGGATGCGATTGCTGCCCGCCTCGGGGGAGATGAGGTGCCCCTTCTTTCCACCGTCAGAGGGGTGCGGCGTACCCGTGCCAAACTGCTTTATTGACCGTATATCACGCTCCATCATTTTTGAGGAAGAGAGGATACTCCCATGGAAATTGCCATTATCGCGGATGACACAAAAAAAGAATTGATGACGCAGTTCTGCATTGCCTATTGCGGAATTCTCAGTCATCATCATCTTTGTGCCACGCAAACCACGGGCCATTATATTGCCGATGCCACCGGGCTTTCGATTGAGTACCTGTTGCCGGGGGAAGTCGGCGGGGTCGAGCAGATTGCCTCCCGCGTGGCGTACAACGAGATTGATATGCTTCTTTTCTTCCGCGGTGGCAGCCAGGATGACGGGGGCGATGACGTGGCGCGCCAGCTTCTGCGGGAATGTGACATCAATAACGTGCCGGTTGCCACCAATATCGCAACGGCGGAGGTACTGGTGATGGCGCTGGAACAGGGGAGCCTGGATTGGCGGGAGATTGTCAACCCCCGCTCGGAATATAACCGCCGTCGGCGCAACCGGCGGTAAAAAAGCGGCGCACCTGCGGGTGCGCCGTTTTTTTGCCCCGAAAGCGGTTGCAAAACCCCGCGCGGCATGGTAAAATAAAAAGAAAGAAAAAGCGGCGGAAGCAGACTTCCGGCGGGAGGTGCGATATGACCATCACGATCAGAACCGTGATACGGGAAGAGGACGGCGGGCGTGAAGAGGCATGCTACCGCTACACCGGTACGTACCGGGAAACGGGCGGCGCCGGCACGCTGACTTATTGTCGGCGGGAGGAGGACGGTACGCTCTCCCGTGCGGTGCTTTCGTTTGCGCGGCAGGCGGCGGATACCGTCACGCTGCGGGAAAGCGGGGGGGCGGAGAGCACCATGCGCTTTACGGTCGAAGCGGAAACGGCGGGGGTCTATCGCCTGCCCGGCATCGGGGAGATTCCGTTCCGCATCCGCACGCTGTCACTCGAAAACCGCCTCTCCCCATCGGGGGGGACCCTGGCTCTGGTCTATCACCAGACCTTCGGCGGTGCGCGCCGGCAGGTGGAAATGACGCTGACCCTTTCCCGGGAGGAGGAGAACCATGCAGATCCGTGAACTGAAAAGCCGCATGACGGGGGATGTAACCGGCTGGTACCTGTTTTGCGGCGAGGAAAATTTTCTCAAGCGCCATTACCTTGGGGAACTGCGCCGCGCGGTGACGCCGGACGAGGCGCTTGCCCCTTTCAACCGCATTTCGCTGGAGGGGGAGCGCGTGGACTTCGGCGCACTGCGCGAGGCGGTGAAAGCCCCGCCCGTGATGGCGGAGAAAAAACTGGTGGAATGGCACCTTGCCGATTTTTCCGCCATGCGGGAAGGGGATTTGGAAAAACTGCGCGAGGTGCGGGAAGAAGGGAAAGAATCCCCCGAGACGGTGGTGGTGTTCCTCGTCGATGCCGATTGCCTTGATGTCGGCACGCTGCCGAAGCGCCCCTCCAAACTCTACACCCGCCTCTCGGCACTGTTGGATGTGGTGTGCTTTGAGCGGTCTGGGGAGGTAGCGCTCTCCCAGTGGATTGCGCGGCACTTTGCGCATGAGGGCGTTTCGGCAAGCCCCGCCGTGGTGGCAGCCCTGCTTGCCACCTCCGGTACGGCGATGGATGCCCTTTCCGGCGAGATTACGAAACTGGTTTCTTATGTTCGGGCAAACGGACGCGCTGAGGTGACCGAGGCGGACGTTGCCGCCGTTGCCTCCCGCACCGAAAATTGTGATGCGTTCGGGCTTTCCAACGCCGTTCTCTCAGGCAATGCCGAGGAGGCCTATGCCTGCCTTGCCGATATGCAGCGCCGTCGCGTGGAGCCGATTCTCGCACTTGCCGCGCTCTCCCGCACCTATGCCGACCTGCTTTCGGTGGCGGTGTTTATCGGAGAGGGGATTGCCCCGCGTGAAGCGGCGGCGTGTATGAAGATGCATGAATACAAATACGGGCTTTACGCCCGCGCCGCCGCCGCGATGGGGGAAGAACGCCTTGCCGCCGCCACTGCGGCGTGCAACCGCCTGGATATCCGGATGAAAACCGGGGACAGCGGCGGCTACCGCGCCCTGATGTTTTTGGTCGGTGCGCTGATGGAGGAAGAGAAAGACGATGCATGAAAACGGACTGGTGCTGCTTTACAAAGAAGCGGGCATGACCTCGCAGACGGCGGTCAACCGCATCAAACGGCTGTTCGGCGTGAAAAAAGCGGGGCATACCGGCACGCTGGATCCGATGGCGGAGGGCGTTCTGCCGATTCTCCTCGGGCGGGCGGTCAAGGCAAGCGAATTTCTGCTTTGCGGGGAAAAGCATTACCGCGCCACGCTGCTGCTCGGTTGTACGACCGATACCGAGGATGTGACGGGCAACATACTCTCCCGCTCGGACGCGATTCCCGATGAAGAGACGGTACGCATGGTCTGCGCCCGCTTTGTTGGGGAGATTCTTCAGGTGCCGCCGATGTATTCCGCTATCCGCGTGGGCGGACGACGCCTCATGGAACTTGCCCGCGCGGGCAAGACGGTAGAGCGGGAGGCGCGCCCGGTGACGGTCTTTTCGCTCTCGGTTTCCCGCCTTGACGAGCGGCACTATGCGCTGGATGTGGTCTGCTCGAAGGGAACGTATATCCGCACGCTCTGCGCCGATATCGGCGTGGCGCTCGGCTGCGGCGGTACCATGGCGGCGCTGCTGCGGACCGAGGCGGCGGGGTACCCGCTTGCGGCAGCAAAAACGCTGGCACAATTTGAGGAAATGGGGGAAGAAAGGGGGGCGGTGGTCATCCCGGTGGAGGAGATTTTTTCTGCCTGGGAGGCGGTCACCCTTCCTCCCTTCTTTGCCCGGCTGGCACAAAACGGACAACCGGTGTACCTGCGGAAGATCGGGCTTTTCCGCCCGCTCGGTACCCGCGTGCGTCTGTATGGGGAGAGGGGCTTTTTTGCCGTTTCGGAAGTCGGGGAGGCAGAGGACGGCATTGCCCTTTGCCCCCTTCGGCAGTTCGGTGAGGGAGAATAACCGGGGAAAGGAGCGCCGCAATGGCAAGAGAATGGACCAAAGAACAGCAGGCGGCAATCGATGAGCGGGATAAAACCCTGCTGGTCTCTGCTGCGGCGGGGTCGGGAAAGACCGCAACCCTGACCGAGCGGATCATCCGCACACTGACCGACCCAGCCGGGCGGGGGGATATTTCCCGCATGCTGGTGGTTACTTTTACCCGCTCCGCCGCGGCGGAGCTGCGGAACCGCCTTTCCCGCGCGCTGCGGGATGCCATGGCGGAAGGAAAGGGCGTGCGCCACCTTTCCCGCCAACTGATGCTGCTGCCGGGCGCCCGCATTTCCACCATTGACAGTTTTGCCGCGGAACTGGTACGCAAGAATGCGGTACGCCTCGGGCTTTCGCCCGCATTCCGCACCGCCGATCCGCCGGAGGCGCTGCTGTTGCGCCACAGCGTGATGAACCGCCTGATTGAAGATTGTTATGAGGGGTACGACGACGGCGACATCGGCATTTCCGGCGACGAGTTTTCGGCGCTGGTGGATTGTCTGACCGGAACCCGCGGCGACCGCAAACTCGGCGATCTTCTGCTATCCCTTTACCAAAGCACCCAGGGATTCGTCGGGCGGGAGCAACAGATTCTCTGCATGGCGGGTAAGATGCGCGAGGATGCGGAGAAAAACCTCCCGCCCGAGGAGACATTATGGGGGAAATACCTGCTTGCTGCCCTGCAGAGTGAAGGCGAGGGGTGGCAGGCGCGCCTCCGCCACGTGGCGGCGCGTGCCGCGGCGGACGAGGGCGCGGCGGCGTATCTGCCGGTGCTGGATGAGGACAGGGAGGACCTTGCGGCATTGCTTGCCGCCATTCCCCGTGGCTACGCGGCGGCAAGAGAGGCGCTCGGCACTTTCCGCAAATCCCGTCTGCCTGCCCTGCGGGGAGAGAAGAAAACGCCCGTTGCCGAGGAAGTTGCCGCCGAGCGGACGAAGTTTTTTGAAAAATTCCGCCGCCCGTGGCTCGAACACGATCTTGCTTATACCGCCGGGGAATGGCACGACCTGCTTCCCGCCCTGGCGGGGGTGGTGGGAACGGTGGGGGCGGTGCTCTCCGCTTTTTCTCGCCGGCTGACTGCCGAAAAGCGCCGCCGCAACCTATGTGAATTTGACGACATCACCCACGGGGCGCTCTGTCTGCTGGCAAACCAGGACGGGACTCCCACCCCGCTTGCCGCCGAAGTGGGCGCGGCATTTGATTATATTTATGTGGATGAGTACCAGGATGTCAATGAGGTGCAGCACCGCATTTTTGCCGCCATCGCCCGCGCGGGCGGTCGGTTCATGGTGGGGGATGTCAAGCAGAGCATTTATTCCTTCCGTGGCGCGCAGCCCGAGATTTTTGTCAATCTGCGCCGTTCGCTGCCGCCGCTTTCGGCGGCGGATGGAGAGAGCGCCGCGACCCTTTCGCTTTCCCGTAATTTCCGCTCGGCGCCGCCGATTCTCGATTTTGTCAATCTGGTGTACGGCGGGCTGATGCAGGCGGTGGGCGAGGGCATCGGCTATCAGCCCGAAGAAGATGCCCTGGTGGCGGGGCGGACGGAAACAGGCACCCCCTGCCGTGTGACGGTGGCGGTCTTTGAAAAAGAAAAAGACGGCGCCACCGCCAAAGCCCCGGAAGAGACGGAGGAAAAAGAGCCGGAGGAGGACGGGTGGGGCGAGGAAGTGCCCGACCGGGAGGCGCGTTATGTCGCTGACGAGATTGCGGCGCTGATCGGAACCAGAGGTGCGGACGGTAAGGTGATCCGCCCCTCGGATATTGCCATTCTCGTGCGCAAGGGCGGCGCCGGCAAACGCTTTGCCGCCGCCCTTGCCGCCCGCGGCATCCGCGCCGATCTGCCGAACCGCGAGGGGTTCTTTGTCAACCCCGAGGTGCAGCTTGCCATCTCCCTGCTCGGCGTGATTGATAATCCCCGCCGCGACGTTTATCTTGCGGGGCTTTTGCGTTCCCCGCTTTACGGGTTTTCGATGGACGATCTGCTCCGCATCCGCCGAGCGGCGGATGCGGACCCCGACCACCGCAACGCCACGCTTTATGAGGCGCTTTGCCTCTATACGGAAAAAGACCCCGCGTTTTTTCGCGGGGTGCGGTTCCTGTCCGATCTGCGCCGTTTCCGCGCCATGGCGGAGGGGCAGCCGGTGGATCGCCTGATCCGGCGGCTTTACCGGGAAACGGGGCTTCTTTCGCTTTACGGCGGGGAGGGCGGCAAAAACGCCGCCGCGCAGCAGGGAAATCTGATGCTGCTTTACCATTATGCGCGGCAGTTTGAGGGGTCTTCTTTCCGGGGGCTGTATAACTTCCTTTCTTATGTCGAGGAGGCGATTGCGCGGGGCGGTGGCTTCGGCGCCGACCCGCACACGGTGAGCGAGGCGGCGGATGAAGTGCACATCATGACCATTCACCAGTCGAAGGGGTTAGAGTTCCCCATCTGCTTCCTTTCCGGTGCCGGCACGGGCATCAACCGGCAGGATCAGCGCGGGGCGCTGCTTTATGACCGCACGCTCGGCTGCGGGCTGAAACTGCGGGATGAGAGCGGCTTTGCCCTGATCCGCAACCCCGTGTATTACGCGGTCAGTCGCGCCATTGCCGCGCGGCAGTCCGAGGAGGAAATGCGCGTGCTCTACGTGGCGCTGACCCGCCCGCGGGAGCGGCTGTATGTGACCGCAACGGTAAGTGACCGGGAAAAACTGCTTGCCGAATGTGCGCGGCGGAGCGCCTTTTTCGGGGCTGCCGAGGCGTATGCCTGCCGCTCTCACATCGAAATGATTCTGTCGGTGACGGCGGGAAACGATTCTTTTGATCTCCTGCTGCCCGAGGGGGAGGCACCGATGGTTCCCCCCGCCGTGCAGGAGACGGCTGCCGCCGCCCCCGCCGAAACGACAGAGGAACTCTGCGATTTGCTCCGGGCACGGTTTTCCTTTGTTTATCCCGACCGGTATCTTGGCGATCTGCCGGGCAAACTCTCGGTCTCCCGCCTCTATCCCGCGGTGCTGGATGAGGGGGACGGGGAGATTGCCGCCACCCTTGCGCCCGAGGAAGAGCGGGAGGCAACGCTCCCCCGCTTCCTCGGCGGGGAGGAGGACAGCGCCGCCCGCGCCGGTACGGCGACCCACCTGTTTTTGCAGTTCTGCGATTTTGGGCTCCTGTTGCGGGACGGGGCGGAGAGGGAACTTGCCCGCCTGCGGGATGCGGGTTTTCTGACGGCGGAGGATGCCGCCCGCGTGCGCCTTCCGGAGATTGCCGCATTTGCCCGCTCACCGCTCCTTGCCGCCATGACGGAGGGGGAAAAACTGTACCGCGAGTTGCGTTTTCACGTCCGCCTGCCCGCCGAGCATTTTACCTCCGACCCCGCGCGGCAGGCGGCGCTGACGGGCAAGACCGTGCTGGTGCAGGGCGTGATGGATGCCGTGCTTCTGCGCCCGGACGGGCAAATCTGGCTGATCGATTATAAAACCGACCGCCTGCCGCGCGACCGCGCGGCGGCGGAGGCGAAACTGCGCGCGCGCCACACGGCGCAGCTTTCCTATTACGCAGCCGCCTGCCGGGAAATGTTCGGGCGCGTCCCCGATCGCGTGCTGCTCTACGCCCTGGCACTCGGCGATACGGTTTCGCTTTCGGTCTCTCTGCCGCCCCCGCAGCCGGAGGGGGCGCCCTTTTCCGACCTTGGCTGACCCTGTCATTCTCCCGTGGCAGCGTCCTCCGACAGAAGCCAGGCGGAAGGATTTTTCCAAAAAGAAAAGCGCCTTGCTGGGAGGCGCTTTTTCTTTTCAGGGTGTTTGCGGCGCGCCCTTGTCCCCGATGCGGAAATGGCGCGGGGAAAGCCCCGTGCGCCGTTTGAAAAAAACCGAAAAGGCAAAGGGGTCGGAGAAGCCGCACGCCGCGGCGACTTCCGCCACCGAAAGGGAAGAGCAGAGCAGCAGGCTGCGCGCGTGGTTTTCCCGCGCGGTGTCGATATATTCTTTCGGGGAAGTGCCGAAATGCTCACGGAACAACAGATAGAGGTAGGGTTGGGAGATGCCGATTTTTTCACACAGCGCCCGCACGCTGAGTTCGCTGCGGAAGTGGTTGGCGTCAATATAGGTACGGGCAAACACCGCGTATTCCTCCCCCGCCGAGCGCCGCTCTTTCCTGCCGTATTCTTCATGCAGGGAAAAAAGCTCCATCGCGGCGGTGGCAGGGAACAGAGACGGCACATTGCGCTGCTCCGCGTACCGCTTTCGGATGCGGTCGGCAAGCGCCTGCACCTCCGAAACAAAAGGGTAGGAGAACACGCCGTTCCGGCCCGCCGGAATCAGGGGCAGGTATTCCGAAAACCCGTCCTCGGCAAAAATCACCCAGACAAACGACCAGGGGTTTTCGTCCGACGGGGCGTACCGGGCGTCCTGCCCGGGCAGAATGACAAAACCTTCCCCCGCGTGAACGGGGGTATCGTTATAGGTGCCGCTGCCGCGCAGGCAGTAGTGCAGAATCAGATCCTCCCGCCTGCCCGTGTGGCGCGTAATGCCGGGGTCGTCCGACCAGCCGATGGCACGGATCTTTTTCCCCACGCCGATATCCGCGGAATAATGTTCGTAACGCATGAAAGACCGTCTCCTTTTGTTATGATTTTACCATGTTTTTTGTTGATTTGTCAATAGGAATTTCTTCTGCCGTATGCTAGAATGAAGAAAAAACGGGAGAGCACCCGGAATCGGAGGTCAGCATGGAAGCAGAGAAATGGCGGGAGAAATTTCTCGCCCTCGGGGAGATTTACGCGGCGGCGCTTTTTGAAACGCCAGAGAAGGGAATGTTTTACCGGAACGCGCTGGCGTACCGGCGGTATCTTGAAAACCGCCCGCCCCTGCCGTATGCCGGCGGGCGGCTGTACCCCGGCGGGTACCTCGCCCGCCCTTATGCGGTTTACCCGTGGTATATGGGGGTGGGGCTGGATGAAAACGGTCTGAACCGAAAAGAAGCCGGGCTGGCGGAAGCCTTTCGGCAAACGCCGTTCTTTGCCTATCACTCGCACGTGTATTTTGAAAACACCGTGGCGGGCAATATGTGGACGCATTCCATGCCCGCCTACGAGCGTGTGCTGCGGGAGGGGCTTGACGGCTACGCCGCGCGGGTGGAACGGATGAAGGAGCCCGAGTTGCGGGAGGGGCTTTGCGAACTGCTTGCGGGCATCCGCGCATTTCTTGCGCGCAGTATCGCCTACCTGCGGGAAGGGGGGGCGGATGCACGCCTGATTGCGGCACTTTCCCGCGTGCCGATGCAGCCCGCACGGAATTTTTATGAGGCAATGGTCTGCTGGAACGTTCTTTTCTACCTTGACGGTTGCGATAACCCCGGCCCGCTGGCGGCGGGGGTGTACCCCTATTACGACAGCACGACACCGGGGGCGGAAGAAGAGGCAGAGGAACTGTTTTCCGAGTTCTTCGGCAACGTGGACGCAAACGACGGGTATTCGCTCGCCCTCGGCATGATGCCAACGCCGCTGGACGCGGCTGCCATCCGCGCCGTGCGCGGCAGGCGCCGCCCGATGGTGGAGTTGTTTGTCGATGAGAATACGGCGCCCGATGTGTGGCAGGCGGCGCTTTCTTCCCTCCTTGACGGCTCCGGGCAGCCCGCCATTTACAACAAAACGCGCCTGCGGGACGGTCTTTTGCAGAAAATTCCGCAACTCACCCCCGAGGATGTGCTGCACTTCTGCGGCGGCGGCTGCACCGAAAGCATGATTTCCGGCTGTTCCTGCGTCGGTTCGATCGACGCGGGCGTGCACCTGCCCCTTGCCTTTTCCCGCGCCATGAAAAAATATCTGCCCACGGCAAAGAGCTTTGAAGAATTTTATGAAAAAACGCTTTCCGATATGCGGGAGGTGACGATCAAGACCCTGCGTGAGGTCAGCGAGTCGCAGGAGGACCGGCGCGCACACGTGCACGTGCCCATGCGCACGCTGCTGGTGGACGACTGCATTGAAAAAGAGCGGGAATATTACGATGAAGGGGCGCGGTATTCGTGGAGCATCATCAACTTCGCTGGGCTTCCCAACGTGATTGACGATTTTATGGCGGTGAAGGAACTGGTGTTTGACGGGCATGAGATGAGCGGCGAGGAACTGCTGGCGCAACTGGAGCGCGAGGATCCCGCCTTCATGCACGCCCTGCGCACCGCCCATCGCCGTTTCGGGGTGGACGATGCGGAGGTCAACGCCTTTTCCCGCCGCTTCAGCGAGGAAGTGCTTTCGTTTGCCGATCTGGAAAAACCGGCGGTGGGGCTGCTGTTTTTGCCCTGTTCCATCCAGTTCCGCGCCTATGATCTGGTCGGAAAATGGGTGGGGGCAACGCCCGACGGGCGGTATGCGGAAGAACCGATTGCCGATTCGCTGACCGCGCTCTTTTCGCGGGACATCAAGGGGGCAACCGCCCTTTTTCGCAGCATTACCTCGCTGGCACTGGACCGCATGCTCGGCATCCCCGTGGTCAATTTCTCGGTTTCGCCCCATATCGGGGCGGATGTGCTGCGGGCGCTGATTGAGGGGTATCTTGCCCTCGGCGGCATTCAGATGCAGATTTCCTGCCTCTCGCGCGAGGTGCTGGAAAAGGCGATGGAACACCCCGATGAATACCGCAACCTGGTGGTGCGGGTCGGCGGCTATTCGGAATATTTTTACCGCCTGACCCCCGAGATCAAGCGCAAGGTGCTGGAACGCACCATTTACGGTGCGGGCGCATGACGGGGCAGGTACTGAAGATCCAGCGCTTTTCGCTGGAGGACGGCGCAGGCATCCGTACCACGGTCTTTCTTAAGGGCTGCCCCATGCGCTGCCGATTTTGCCATAACCCCGAGTCGCAGTCTCTTTCCCCAGAAATCGCTACCGACTCGCTGCGTTGCGCCGGCTGCGGCAAATGCGTAGCGGCTTGCCCGCGCGGGGCTCGGGTCATGGACGGCGGCAAGGTGCGCACCGACCCCGCGCGCTGTGATCTTTGCACCGGACGCCCCGCTGCCTGTGCGGCGGTCTGCCCGGTGGAGGCAGTGGTACGCTACGG
>CAKSLR010000037.1 GCA_934467435.1 uncultured Eubacteriales bacterium
TCAAAATCCAGTTCCATGCTTCCGTGCACGGGATACCAATCGGTTTTGGTGCGGGTGCGCTGTTCGGTCTTCCCGTTGACGCGGACGGTATAATGTTCCACCCGCTGCCGTCCGCCAAAGCCGTCATAATCGGTATGCACGGCGGCGTCAAACGTCCAGTACGGCACGTAAATTCCGTTCAGTTGCGGGCGGTAAGTGCCGCGCTTGAAGCGGCGGGGGGCGAAAAAACGTCGCCGCACCCACTTGGCAAATGCCGAGCGGGCGTCCCCCTCCGATACGCGGAAGGGAATCATGGTTTCGGGCTGAATGACCTCCTTGCCCTCCTGCGGTTCGGTTACATAATTGGCACCGCAAAACGGGCAGGTGGCGGTCATGGCGGCGGCGCTCATCAGCGTTTCCGCCCCGCAGGAAGGGCAGGTGAGGGTGACGCGACCGCGCTCTTCCCATTTCGGCGCGTCATAGGTGTCTTCCTCGGGGAAGTAGGCGTATTCCGGCGCCTCCTCCTCCACGCTCACAATCTCTTCCGTACTTTTACAGTAAGGGCAGTACAGGGTACCGCGCGCGGGGTCATATGACATCTGGCTGCCGCAGTTTTTACAGGGAAAACCTACTGCCTGTGCGGTATCCCCGGTTTTTGTGTCTTCTTTCGTTTCGTCCATATGTACCTGTATCGCCCGTCTGTCATAACGGGGGTTCTTTCGGAATAGGATGTAGCGACCGAAACAATCAGAACTGCTTCTTCATCTGCTCAATGCAGTCGTGGCAGACCATTTTGCCGCGGAAGAGGGTCACGTCTTCTTCCCCGCCGCAGAACACGCAGGACGTGCCGTATTTTCTCAGAATGATCTTGTCGCCATCCACAAAAATTTCCATTGCATCACGGGAATTGATGCCCATGGTATTGCGGATCTCCATCGGGATAACCACACGGCCGAGTTCGTCGATTTTTCTTACAATTCCGGTAGATTTCATAAATTTCTTTCTCCTTTGCTTTCCCCATGTAAAGCGGGGGGTTGATGCTAATAGCATAGCACAAAATCTAACAAATGTCAACGGCTGCCCCCATGATTTTTTACGGAGCGACCAATATTTAACAAACTCGACAAACTGTAGTCAAAAAGAAGGAGATTTTCACAGTGCTCGGCGTAGTGTTTTCCTGTTTGATTCTGGCATCGTTTGCGGCAGCAGCGGCGGGGGGCAATCTTTCACTGCTCTCGGACGCGGCGCTCGACGGCGCCGTGCGCGCGGTCACGCTGATCCTTTCCCTGTGCGGGATGCTTTCGCTGTTTTCGGGGGTCATGGCGGTGTTTTCGGAGGCGGGGCTGCTTTGCCGCTTTGCCCGTCTGCTGCGCCCGCTTCTGCGCGTGCTGTTTCCCGGAGTTGCCGAAACGGGGGAGGGGCTTGCCGAAATTTCCGCGGCGTTTGCCGCCAATCTGCTGGGAATGGGGAACGTTGCGACCCCGTTTGCGCTTGCCGCCATGAGAAAAATGGCGGCAACGTCCGCCCCCGGTACGGCAAGCGACGATATGGTGACGTTCTCCGTCCTTTCCACCGTTCCCGTTACCGTTTTGCCCACCACCATGATCGCCCTGCGGCGCCTCGCCGGCTCTGCTCATGCCGCCGTCATTTTGCCGCCGGTGGCGTTGGTCAGTCTGCTTTCGTCGCTTTTTGCCCTGCTTGTCTGCCGGCTGCTTTGCCGGCTGTTCCCCGGCGGAAAAGAAAAGAGGGAGAAGGGAGGGGGCGCGCATGCCTGAATGGTTGTCGGGCATTGCCGTTCCGCTTCTTTTGTGTGCGACGGCGGTGGTGCTGCTCGCACGGCGGCGGGGCAAGCGAGACCCCTTTGATGCGTTTCTTTCCGGTGCGAAGGACGGTATGAGGACGGCGGTGGGGCTTCTGCCTACCCTGGTGCCGCTGCTTTCGGCGGTTTCCATGCTGCGGGCAAGCGGGTTCTGCGACCGGCTTGCGGAGTGGCTTGCGCCGTTTTGCACCCGCCTCGGAATTCCCGCCGCGCTCCTGCCGCTTGTACTGCTGCGCCCCGTATCGGGCAGCGGGTCAAACGCCATGCTGCTGGATCTGTTTGAACAGTTCGGGGCGGATAGTTTTGTGGGGCTTTGCGCCTCGATTCTGCTCGGGTCGTCAGATACCCTTGTTTACATCATTGCGGTATATTTTTCCGCCGCACAGGTGCGCCGCACGCGGCATGCGCTGCCCGCCGCTCTTCTTGCCGCCGTGTTTGCGCTGTTGCTTTCCTGCTTTCTCTGCCGCCTGCTTTTCGGGGAGGTGGGGTTATGCTGAGCCCATCGCTGACCGCTTTGCTTGCCCTTTTACCCCCCGGCGTGCGGCGGGAGATTTTGCGGCGGGAGGAAAGTTATCTCGGGTTTGAGGGGCGGCTCTTTGAAATTCGTTTGCGGGCGGGGATGCCCGCCGCCCTGCTGTTTGACGGAAAAAATGTGCTTTTGCCGGTTCCGGTTTCCCCGGCGGATGTGGAAAACACCTTCACCGCCCTTTGCGGCGGCTCGGTCTATGCACATACCGAAACGCTGCGCGAGGGGTACCTGACTTACGGTTCCTTCCGCGTGGGGGTGGTCGGGCGCGCCGTGCGGGAAGGCGGGCGAATCACCGGGCTTTGCGATGTCAGTTCCCTTGTCCTGCGGATTCCGCACTGCGTGGCGGGGGCGGGAGACGTGGCGGAAAAGACCTTTTTGCGCCTCGGCGGGCGGCAGGGATTGCTGATCTACGCGCCCCCCTGCGGCGGCAAGACGACGTTGCTTGCCGACCTCGCCGTGCGACTTTCCCGCGGGCGGGAAGGGCGGCGGGTGGCGCTGATCGATACGCGGGAGGAATTGTTTGACGCTACCGCAGCCGCCGACTGTCAGCTTGACGTGCTGCGCGGTTACCCGCCCGATGCGGGTATTCTGCTGGCAACCCGCACGCTGGCGCCGGAGGTGATTCTTTGCGATGAAATCGCCAGCGCGGCGGATGCCGCTGCGGTCCTTGCCGCCACCGGGGGCGGGGTACCGTTGATTGCTTCGGCACACGCAGGGAGTATCGGCGAACTTTTCTCCCGTGCCGCCCTGCGCCCGCTTCTTTCATCGGGGTGTTTTGGTGCGTATATCGGCATAAGCCGGGAGGGGGGCGCATATCGTTATACCGTAACAGATGCCGAACAGGTGGTGGAAGGAGAGGGTGTGCGGTGTGGCAGTGGTTAGGCGGCGGTGCGATTCTTGCGGTCTCTTTTTATCTTTCCGTCTCGGTTTCCCGTATGGAAGGACGCCGCGTGCGCCAGACCGAAGGCTTTTTTCTTCTTCTTTGCCGCATCCGTGCGGAAATTGCCGCCTACCGTACGCCGCTGGATCGGATTCTTCTGCTCTTTGAGAACCCCGCGCTCGGGGAATGCGGTTTTCTTGCCGCCGCGCGGAGCGAGGGGTTTGCAGGCGCGCTGGATCTTTGTCGGGACCGGTTGCTTTTAGACGAGGAAGAACTGCGGCTCCTCGATGCCTTCGGGGATCGGATCGGGCGTGGTGACTGCGTGGAAGAAGTCCGCCTGTGCGACTACACGGCGCGGGAATTGGAAAAAACCATGCTGCGGCAAAAAGAAGAGGCGCCGCGCCGCGTTCGCGCGGCGCGGGCGCTGGCGGTGACGGGGGGACTGATGCTTCTGCTCTTTCTCCTCTGAGCAGGGATTTCGGATAAGAAAGGATACGGGAAATGGATATCAGTCTGATTCTGAAGGTAGCGGGGGTGGGAATTCTGGTGGCGGTTGCCCAGCAGATTCTTTCCCGCGCGGGGCGGGATGACCAGGCAATGCTGGTTTCGCTGGCGGGGGTCATTCTCGTCCTGTTGCTTCTTGTGCGGGAGATCGGCAATCTCTTTGCCCTGGTGGAAAGTGTGTTCGGGCTTTGAACGTGCTGCAGGTTTGTGCGCTGGCGCTGCTTGCCGCCATGCTCTCGTATCTTTTACGTACGGCAGGCTCCCGCCTTGCCGTTTTGGTTTCGCTTTGCGGGGGACTTGCCCTCCTTGCCCTGACCCTTGCCCGTTACCGGGAGCCGATTGCCGCGCTGCGGGAGATGGCGGAACGGGCGGGAGCGGGGGAGGAAGTGCGGCAGATTTTCAAAATGTTGTCGGTCGGTATGGTCTGCGCGGCGGGGGCGGATACCTGCCGCGACCTTGGGGAAGCAACGCTCGCGGCGCGGCTTGAGTTTTTCGGGCGGGTAGAGATTCTGCTGCTTGCCCTGCCGTTCCTTCTGCGTCTGTTTTCGTTTGCGTGGGAGGCAATGGCATGAGACGAAGAAAACTGCTTTTCTCTGCGGTCGTGCTGCTTCTGTTTTTCGCGCTGCTTGCCGTGCCCGTTTTTGCGGCGGAGGAAGATGAACTGTTTTCCGACTTTTTTGCGGCGCTGCCGGAGGAGGTGCGCGCCGATCTTGCGGGCAGAACCGATACGAAAGACATCGGGAATCTGATCGGGGTGCGATATCTCTTTTCGCTCGTTGCCGATGCGCTGGATGCCGGCGTTCGGGAAGGGAGCGGTTTTTTTGCCCGCACGGTCGGACTGGCTCTTCTGTTCTCGGCGCTCTCCCACCTGCTTGCCGGCGGGGGAGAGGGGAGCACCCTGCGCATGGCGGGCAAGGGGATGGAGATCATTCTCGTATTCCTTCTCTTTTCGGAATGTAAAAACGATATGGCGCTCACCTCCGCTCTGCTCACCGATCTTTGCCGCTTTTCGGACGGTCTGATTCCTGTGTTCGGGGCGCTTTTCTCGGCGGCGGGCAACGGCATGAGCGCCGCGGTGGCGGGCGGAGGTTTTCTTTCTCTCTCTTATGTGCTCGAGCACATCGCCGCGGGCGTGATGCTGCCGTTTTTGCATCTGCTGCTTGCCTTCTGTGTATTGTTTTGCCTGTGGGAGGGGGGCACGGCAAAGCCGCTGTTTGACAGCCTGCGCCATACTTACATCACCCTGCTTTCGTTTCTTTCTCTTCTACTGGTAACGGCGCTCGGTTTTCAGGGGGTTCTTGCCGCCTCTGCCGATTCGCTTGCCGCCTCGGCGGTGCGTTTTACCGTCGGGCAGATGATTCCCGTGGTCGGTGCGGGGCTGGGCGGCACGCTGCGCACCCTTTCCGCCACGCTTTCTCTTCTGAAAAGCAAAATCGGGGTGCTTGCGGTGGTGGCGCTGCTCTCGCTCTTTCTGCCGACGCTGGTTTCTCTCCTTCTGCATCGCTTTTGTCTTTCGTTTGCCGGCGGGTTTGCTTCGCTGCTTGGCAGTGAGCGGGCGGGTCGGATTTTTACCGATTTCCGCGGCATTTACGATCTTGCCGTGGCGACGCTTTCGCTTTGTGCGGTTCTTTTTCTGCTGGTAATCGGGGTGCTTTCGCATATGGGAATTGCCGTTCCCGCCCCGGTGGGATAGGAGGAAAAAATGGGAGAATGGTTACGGGGAATATGGCTGCCCGGCGCGGTGGCGGTTCTTTCTTCTTTCCTTGTGCCGGAAAAAAATGAAAAACTGCGCCGCGCGGTACTGCTCGGTATTTCACTCTTTTTCCTCTGCGCGCTGATTCGCCCGTTTTCCGATGGGGCGCTTTCCAATCTGCTGCGCGGGCTTTCGCCACCCTCTGTGGGCGGGGCGGTCTGGCAGCCGTCGGAAGAAACGCTCGGTGCGATGGAGGATTCCGCGGCGGAGGGCGTGGCGGCGGATGTGGCATCGCATTTCGCCCTTCCGCGGGACTGTGTGCGGGCGACCCTTTCCCTTGCACTGGAGGGGGAGGAATGTCGTATTACGGCACTGACCCTGACGCTCTCAGGCGTGGCGCGCACGGCGGATCTGTACGCAGTGCGGGAATATGCGGCGGCGACCTACGTCGCCCCATGTGAGGTGATCTGCGATGGCGGATAAAGGTTTGATCGGGAAGTATCTCAAAAATCTGAAGGGGAAGTGGCTCTTTCTTCTGCTGGCGCTGCTCGGGGTGCTGCTGCTTCTCTTCGGCGGGGCGGCGGGAACGGAGAGAGGCTCCGAAAATGCAGGTGACACTGCCCGCGCCGATGCCTACCGTGCGTCACTGGAAAAGGATCTGACGGCGCTGTGCTCCCGCGTTTCCGGGGTGGGGAAGTTATCTCTGATGCTGACGCTGGAGAGCGGAGAAACGGCAGTGTACGGGGAAGCGGGGGAGAGTACCCTTTCCCGCGGGCAAGAAAAACTGCTCACGCATGAGTATCCCCGTGTGCGTGGCGTGGCGGTGGTGTGCGAAGGGGGAAACGACCCCGCCGTGCGGCAGGAGTTGACCGCGCTGCTGTGCGCGGCACTCGGCATCGGCAGCCACCGCGTGTATATCGGCGCAGGGTAGCGTTTTGAAAAAAGCGAGGAATATCCCGCCGGGCGGGTACATATATATGAAACACAAGCAAAACAATTTTGGAGGAAACGCATATGGCGAACGTGAAAATTTTCGGCAAACAGGGCTTTTTCGCAAAACTCGGGAAACGGAATCTGATCATCATCGGGGCAGTGCTTCTCATCGGGCTTGCCGTCTATCTGAATTACGTATGGTTCTACAATCCCACCTCTTCCATCGGGTACGGCAAGAGCAATATGCAGGATCAGTATACGGACGATAAGACCGGTAATACCGGCAAGACCACGGAATCGTATTTCACCTCGGCACAACTCAGCCGGGAAAAGGCGCGGGATGAGGCACTGGAAGTTCTGAAGACCGTAGCAGCCAGCGCCGATGCCCTGCAGGAGACGAAGGATGCCGCCCTTGCCGATATTTCCCGCATTGCGCTGGATATCGAGCAGGAGGCAAACATCGAAAGCCTCATCAAAGCCAAAGGTTTTTCCAACTGCGTGGCGGTCATGAACGGTGACCAGATCAGCATTGTTGTGGAAAGCAAAGGGCTGCTTCCGAACCAGGTGGCGCAGATCAAGGAGATTGTTTTTGAGCAGACCGGCATCAAGCCCGCCGGCGTCAAGATCATCGAAAAGACCACCGCTGCCTGAGACAAAAGAAAAAACCGCCTGCCGCAGGGGTAGGCGGTTTTTTCGGCGGCAGGCGGTTTTGCGCTGTCGCACAAGGAGATCTTTTCTGTGGTCAAGCCCAACTCATGGTGCCGGGCTTCGGGTCGCGAATGATGGATTCCTTGAGGAACGCTACGGCGTGGGCAAGCCCTTCGTCGTTCGTCATCAGGCTGTCTTCATGTTCGATGCTCAGTACCCCGTCATAGCCGACCAAGCGCAGGTTGCTAATCATGTCCCGCCAGTAATCCAGCCCGTTGCCGTAGCCGACCGAGCGGAAAATCCAGGAGCGGTGCAGTTCGTCGCTGTAATGCTTGGTGTCCAGTACGCCGAACTTGGCGGTGTTGTACTTGTCAATCTTCGTATCCTTGGCGTGGAAATGGTAGATGGCACCCTCCAGCGCGCGGATGGCGGCAACCGGGTCAATGCCCTGCCAGATGAGGTGCGAGGGGTCAAAGTTTGCACCGATGATATCGCCCACCGCTGCCCGCAGGCGCAGCAGCGTTTCGGGGTTGTAGACACAGAATCCGGGGTGCATTTCAAACGCGATGCACTCTACCCCGTGTGCTTTGGCAAAGGCGGCAGCCTCTTTCCAGTAAGGAATCAGCACGGTGTTCCACTGGTAATCCAGCACTTCAAGAAAATCCGGGGGCCAGGCGCAGGTCGCCCAGTTCGGGGTCTTATCCTCGGGCGAGCCGCCGGGGCAGCCGGAGAAGGTGACAACGGTGCGCACGCCGAGCTTCTCGGCCAGCAGAACGGTCTGGCGGAAATCATGGTCGAACTGTGCAGCAATCTCCTTGTTCGGATGAACGGCGTTGCCGTGGGTGGAGAGGGCGCAGATGTCAAGCCCATACTCCCGGATGGTGGCACGGAAGGCATCCAGCGCGGCGGGGTCGGCAAGCAGTACATCCGGGTTGCAATGCGCCTTACCCGGGTAGCCGCCGCAGCCGATCTCTACGCTTTCAATGCCGAGTGCCTTGAACTTGGCAAGCGCTTCGGAAAGCGGCATATCGGCATACAGGTTGGTCAGTACGCTGAGTTTCATAGGTAAATCCTTTCTTTTCGGTATGGTTTTTCTCTCTCATTATAGCGGATCTTTGTGCGTTTTGCAAGTATTTTCCGAAAAAACGCACGAAAAAACCGCCCGCGTTTTTCTGCGCGGGCGGGTTTTTCAGAGGGCGACGGCGCCGAAGACGGTTGCCCCGGCACCCGTGAGGGAAGCAATGGCAGCCTGCACGGCATCCCGTCGGTCATACGCCACGCGCACGCCCAGCACCACACCGTCAAGGACGGGCGCCGCCGCTGCTGCCTCCGCACGAAAGGGAACGGGGGGCAGCGCGACAAATACAGCGTCATACGTTTCCTTTGCCTCGGCAAGCGCTGCGGCAAAGGCAGGGCCGGCAAGCCGGTCCACCGACTCTTCCCCGTTTTCTTCGCGCGGCAGAACGGTCAATGTGCCGCACCCCGCATCCGGGGTCTCGGTCGGGAGCGATGAGGCAGTGTCTTCCGCCATGAGAAGCACCCGCAGCCCGAGCCGGGCAAACGAGGCGGCAAGCGCCACGGCAAAGGCGCCGCCGTCACCGTCGGGGTCGGAAAGACATACGCCGATGGCGGGGTGCGTTCCCTCCCGCAGCCCGCAGCGGGCAAGCAGATTCGTGCGCACGCGGCAGATTGCCTCCCGCTGCGCGGGGGTATCGTAGGATACGGTCTTTTTGTCCTTCATGCGTTCTTCTCCTTTCTGCGGTCGGGCAGTGTGCCGAGCAGAGGAATGTTTTTGCCGAGCAGGGCGGAAAGTTCTTCCGTATCCCGTACCCGTTTGTCAAAAAACACAAGGCAAAACAGCACAAAGTAGGAGCCGAGTGCGCCGACCAGACCGAGCGCGGCGGTCAGCGGCCGGGCGGAAGCGCCCTGTCGCACGGCGGCGTCCGCCGTGGCAATCGGTTCAATGCGGCAGTTGCCGATGATGTCGGTCACCGATGCTTCCAGTTCCCCCGCCACGGCGTTGGCAAGGTGTACGGCAAGCGAGGCACTCGGTGCCTCTACCGTAACCGTCAGGTTCTGGGAACTCTGCTCCACCTTTGCCCGGATCATACCCTGCAGGTTCTGATTGGTGTAGGTGGAAAGATCTTCCCACCCCTCAGTGGGGGAATCCAGCCGCCGTGCGGCAAAATAGCGGCGCACATTGGCATACAGGTTATCGTTGTAAATGGCTTCCTGGCAACTCTGCGCCATGGCGCGTGCCTGCGCGATCTCCGCAGAAGTGGGGCCGACCGAAATATCCACGGTCGCCATCTGGACATATACGCCGGAGGTGGCGGTGTAGGTGGCGCTTGCCGTTTTTTTGGCAAACAGGTATCCGAGTGCGGCAAATACGACGGTGCAAAGGAGAATCAGCAGCCAAAAACGCCGCAGGACGGAGAAAAGTTCCGCAAGGGTAATTTGTCTTTTTTGATTTTCCATGGCGGTGTCCTTCCTTGTATTTTTTGGGGGCGCCGCGCGGGCATGCTTACCCGCGGCGCTGCGCTGCCTGCGATTTCAGACGGGTGGCGGTATCAAGAATCTTCTTGCGCAGCCGGATGGATTTCGGTGTGACCTCAATTAACTCGTCCTCGGCGATATAGTCGATGGCTTCCTCAAGGGAAAGAACCAGCGGCGGGGTCAGAATCAGCGCTTCATCCGCGCCCTTCGAACGGACGGCGGTGAGGTGTTTTTTCTTGCAGACGTTCACGCAGATGTCTTCCTGCTTCGGGCATTCCCCGACGATCATGCCTTCATACACGGGGGTCTGTACGCCGATGAACATGCTGCCGCGATCCTGGGCGTTGAACAGACCGAAGGAGGTTGCCTCCCCCGCCTCTGAGGCGATCAGCGAGCCGGTATAACGGGTGGTGACCTCCCCCTTGAAGGGCTGATACCCGTCAAAGAGGGTGTTCATGACGCCCTCGCCTTTCGTGTCGGTCATAAATTCGCTGCGGTAACCGAACAGGCAACGGGTGGGAATGACATATTCGATCTTGGTGCGGGAGCCGACCTTGCCCATTTCGAGAAGTTCGCCTTTTCTTGCACCCAGTTTCTGTACCACGGCACCCACAGCGTCATCCGGCACGTCAATCGAAACCCGCTCCATCGGTTCATAGGTTTTATCGTTGATCTTCTTGAAGAGTACGTGCGGCATCGAGCAGCAGAGTTCATACCCCTCGCGGCGCATGGTCTCGATGAGAATGGAAAGGTGCATCTCACCCCGTCCCGCCACGCGGAAACTGTCGGTGGTCACACCGTCGGAAACCCGCAGGGAAACGTCTTTGAGAATTTCCTTATACAGCCGGTCGCGCAACTGGCGGGAGGTAACGTATTTGCCTTCTTTGCCGGCAAAGGGGCTGTCGTTGACCGAGAAGGTCATTTCCATGGTCGGCTCCGAAACCTTGACGAATTCCAGCGGTTCCACGCAGTCCAGCGCCGTCAGCGTATCGCCGATGGTGATGTCGGTCGCGCCCGAGAAAGCAACGATGTCGCCCACCGTCGCACTTTCCACCTGCCGTCTGCCCAGCCCGTCAAACTGCTGCAGCGAAACGATGCGGCAGCGCGTGGGCGGCGCGTCGGGGGTATGGTAGTTGGCAATCATCACATCGCGGTTCTGATAAATGGTGCCGCGCTCTACCCGCCCGATGCCGATGCGCCCGACATATTCGTTGTAGTCAATTGACGAGACAAGGAGTTGCAGCGGTGCGTCGGGGTCGCCCTCGGGGGCGGGGATGTATTCGAGAATGGTGTCGAGCAGGGGGGTTAAATCCTTCCCCGGCTCATAGGGGGTCAGGGATGCGGTACCCGCTCTGCCGCAACAGAACAGCATGGGGGAATCGAGCTGTGCATCGGTGGCATTCAGGTCCATCAGCAACTCCAGCACTTCTTCCTCTACTTCTTCAATGCGGGCATCGGGACGGTCGATTTTGTTGATGACAACAATAATCGGGTGGTTCAGTTCCATGGCGCGCTGCAGAACAAAGCGGGTCTGGGGCATCGGTCCCTCCGCCGCGTCCACCAGCAGAATGACGCCGTTGACCATCTTCAGAATCCGCTCCACCTCACCGCTGAAATCCGCGTGACCTGGGGTATCGATGACGTTGATTTTCACCCCTTTATAGTGAATGGCGGTATTCTTGGCAAGAATGGTGATGCCGCGTTCCCGCTCCAGGTCATTGGAGTCCATGACCCGCTCTTCGGTCTCCTGGTTTTCATGATAGGCGCCGCCCTGTTTCAGCATGCCGTCCACCAGCGTGGTCTTGCCGTGGTCAACATGGGCGATGATAGCGATATTGCGAAGATCTTCTCTTTTCACAGTTTTACCCTTCCGTTTTTCACACACAAATATGGAATCAACCTAACTATTATAGCACAGATTCGGCAAATTACAACAAGGCGCACGGAATTTTTTTGGGTTTTGACGAAAAATCAGGGCTTTTCGCGCCGGCTGTCGCGGTAGGCGGCGGGAGAGACCCCCGTTTTTTCTTTGAACAGTCCGGAAAAATAGTATTCGTCGCAAAAAGAAAGCTGCGCGGCGATCTCCCGCACGCTGAGGCGGCTGCTTTCGAGCAACTGGCAGGCAAGGGAGAGGCGACGCCGCAACAGGTACTGATAGGGGGTGCAGCCGTAAGCGCGGCGGAATACCCGGCAGCACTGGGAGGCGGAACGCCCCACCGCCCCGGCTATTTCGCCGGCGCGGATGTCCTCGCAGTAGTGCAGGTCAATAAAATCCCGCAGAGCGGCGGCGGTTTTATCCACGTGCGGCGCGTCGGCGTGCCCCATGCGGTAAAACAGTTCGTGCAGCAGCAGAGTGGCGGAGAGCAGTTGGTTCTTTTCCTTCTTTTCCGCCGTGCGGACAATGGAGCGCAAAAGGTCACCCGTATAAAGTCCGGGAAAGTGGCAGCGTGTGGTGATGCCGTACGCCTGCGCCAGCTCCGCGGCAAGTACCCCCGAAAAGTTGACCCAGATCTTTTCCCATGGGTCGGCGGGGTCGGCGTAATACAGGTGGTCATGCCCGGTAGGCAGAAAGTAAGTGTCACCTGCCTTCGGGGTATAGGCAACCCCGTCCAGCAGCACCGTGCCGCGCCCGCGCAGAATGTATTCGATGCATGCCGTGCCGGCATTCTGGCGGCGGATGCGGTAACTGCCGTCACAGTACGAGATGCCGGCAATCCAGAAGGAAAGGGAAGCCGGGTTGCCTTCATCAAGAAACGGGTAGATCAGTTCTTTCATGCGTGTTTTCCTCATGCGCTGGTTGCCTTTTTATTATAGCAGACGGAACACGAAATTACAAGAGGCGCGAAAAAACCAGAAATAAGGAGTCGTTCCGGGTTGCGCGGGGGCTTGCATTTTCGCGCGGGATGGTGTATAATGGGGCGCGTAATGCTATCGGGCGGCAGGACCGCCGAAGGAAATTTTATGAATATTGTAATTATCGGCAGCGGCACGGTGGGGGCTGCCATCTGCGCCCAACTGGAAAAAGAGGGGCACGATGTGACGGTGATCGACCACAATCCCGCCCCGCTTGCCGAACTTTCCGGGGGATGTGACGTCATCTC
>CAKSLR010000038.1 GCA_934467435.1 uncultured Eubacteriales bacterium
GGCGGCAAGAGAGGGCGGCATGCCTACCCTGCTACCGCCGTGGGTTCTGCCGCTTTCCCTGCACGATGAGGGAAACGAAGTATGGATTCTGCAACATATGCTGCTTGCCCTGTGTGAAGAAATGCCCGGCGCACGTGCCCCCGTACCGAACGGGCGGTACGACCACGCCACCCGCAACGCCGTGCGAACCTTTCAGGAAGGGCGGAGCCTCCCGCCCTCCGGCATTGTGGATGAAGAGACCTGGGAGGCGATGGTGCTGGACTACGGGCAGCGAAAACCGACCCCCTGCCGGGATTGAGTGCCGAAGAAGGAGAACAAAATGAAAAGATTTACAAAAAAAGCGGAAGCCATTCTCAGCGCGGCGCTGCGGGGTGCCGAGACGCTCGGGCACACCTATGTGGGAACGGAGCACCTTCTGCTCGCCACTTTACAGGAGGAGGACTGTGCTGCTGCCGCGCTGCTGCGCAGCCACGGGGTAACCGCCGAGCGGCTGGAAAGCGCCATCCGGGAAACGGCGGGCAGCGGTTCGCCCTCCGTTCTTTCCCCCTCCGACATGACCCCGCGACTGCGGGAAGTCATCGAACGTTCCTCTGCCTGCGTCATGCGCAGCGGCGCCGCCTATATCGGCAGCGAGCACCTGCTTTACGCCCTGACGGAACTTTCCGGCTCTGCGGGGTGCCGCCTGCTGCTTTCCCTCGGCGTCAGCCTGACCGAATTGCGCAGCGACCTTTCCTCGCTCTTTTCGGTGGGCAAAAAAGACCCGCCCCCTGCCGACCGTAAAAAAGGCGCCCTTGCCGGCGTGCCGACCCTTGCCCAGTACGGGCATGATCTGGTCGCCGCCGCGCGGGAGGGGCGCATCGATCCCATCATCGGGCGGGAAGAAGAGAGCGCGCGGCTGCTACAGATTCTCTCCCGCCGCAAGAAAAACAACCCCTGCCTGCTCGGAGAGCCGGGGGTGGGCAAAACCGCCGTGGTAGAGGGGCTGGCGCTCCGTCTGGCGGAGGGAAATGTTCCATCCCCGCTGCGGGACAAAGTGATTGTTTCACTGGACATCGGCTCGATGATCGCCGGGGCAAAATACCGCGGCGAATTTGAGGAACGCCTGAAAAACGTCATGGCGGAGGCGGTGGCGCACCCGGAACTGATTCTGTTTATTGACGAATTGCACACCATTGTGGGTGCCGGTGCGGCGGAGGGTGCCGTGGATGCCGCCAACATTATGAAACCCGCGCTCTCCCACGGGGAAATCCGTGTGATCGGCGCCACCACCATTGCCGAATACCGCCGCCACATTGAAAAAGACGCGGCGCTGGAACGCCGCTTTCAGCCGCTTGTAATCGAAGAGCCGACCGAAGAGCAGACCTTTGCCATTCTGTGCGGATTGCGTCCGCGCTACGAGGAGCACCACGGACTGCGCATTTCCGATGAGGCGCTCCGCGCCGCCATCACGCTCTCCCGCCGTTATCTGCCCGACCGTTTTCTGCCGGACAAGGCAATTGACCTTCTCGATGAGTCGGCGGCGCGGTTGCGTATGGAGGCAGAAACCATGCCGGCAGAACTCGGGGATCTCTACCGAGCCCTTCACCGGGCAAGTGAAGCCAAGGAAACCTGTATCCGGCAGCAGGACTTTGAGGAGGCGGCGCGGCGGCGGGATGAAGAAAAAAACTGCCGTGCCGCCTACGAAGAGCGGCGCGCGGCATGGCAGGCGACAACCAAATCCCCCTGTGTGACGCCGATGGAAATTGCCCGCACCCTGACCCTGTGGACAGGGATTCCCGCCGAGGAAATTCATGAAGAAGAGGGGGCACGGCTGGCACGGCTGGAAGACGAGTTGCGCCGCCGCGTAGTGGGGCAGCCGGAGGCAATCCGCCGTCTTGCCGCCACCATCCGCCGCAGCCGGCTGGGGTTGCGTGACCCGCACCGCCCGATCGGTTCTTTTCTCTTTATCGGGCCGACGGGGGTGGGCAAAACCGCCCTTTGCCGTGCACTCTCCGATATTTTGTTTCCCGAGCGACAGGCGCTTTTGCGCTTTGATATGTCGGAATATATGGAAAAGCACGCCGCCGCCAAACTCATCGGCGCCCCGCCGGGATATGTGGGCTACGAAGAGAGCGGTACGCTGACCGAGGCGATCCGCCGTCACCCCTACTCGGTGCTTTTGTTCGACGAGATTGAAAAAGCGCACCCCGATGTGCTGAACCTGCTGCTTCAGGTGTTGGAGGACGGCAGGCTGACCGACTCGCAGGGGCGGCTTGCCGATTTTTCCAATGCCGTAATCGTCATGACCTCCAATGCCGGGGCGGGCGAGATGCGCCGCCTCGGTTTCGGCGGTGACAGCGGGGAGGACAACGCCCGGGCGCGGGAGCGTCTGAAAGGGACCTTCCGCCCCGAATTTCTTAACCGCATTGACGACATCATTCTCTTTCACCCCCTGGACCGCGAGGCATGCACCACGATTGTACGGCTGCTGCTGGAAGAGAGCCGCACCCGCGCCGCGCGGGCGGGAATCGCCCTTTCCTATGACGATGCGGCGGTAGAATATCTTGCGCAGGCAGGGTATGACCGCGCCTTCGGCGCCCGTCCGCTACGGCGCACGGTCACGCGGGAGGTGGAAGATCCCCTCTCCGACCTTTTGCTGCGCGGCGAGGCAGCGCGGGGAGACGCCGTGCGCCTGACGGTGCGGGACGGGAATCCGGTTCTTGAAAAAATACTGACAGAAAACCCACCCGATTTGCAAGTTTGATTTGTAAATCATGCAAACTGTAAGCATTTTTTTTGGAAAACAACAATTTTTCGCATATTGCCTATTGACAAACGGCATTTTGGCGTGTATAATGTTGCTATCATCAAACAGGCTAAGGAGGCAGTGTGACCATGGCGATCCGAAACGCGCACCTGCGCGAGGTATATGAAACCACAGAAAAAAGAAACGCCGGCGAAAAAGAATTTTTGCAGGCGGTATATGAGGTGCTGGAATCTCTTGACGCGGTGGCGGAACGCCGCCCCGATCTGATCGATGCGGGCGTGTTTCTCCGTTTGGTGGAGCCGGAACGGATGATTCAGTTCCGGGTCGCATGGGTGGATGACGCAGGCAAAGTGCAGGTCAACCGCGGCTACCGGGTACAGTTCAATTCCGCTATCGGACCGTACAAGGGCGGGTTGCGCCTGCATCCGTCGGTCAATGCATCGGTCATTAAGTTCCTCGGGTTTGAACAGACTTTCAAAAACTCGCTCACCGGTCTGCCGATGGGCGGCGGCAAAGGCGGCTCCGACTTTGACCCCAAGGGAAAATCGGACGGAGAAATCATGCGGTTCTGCCAGTCCTTCATGACCGAACTTTACCGCCACATCGGCGCAGATACCGACGTACCCGCCGGCGATATCGGCGTCGGAAGCCGGGAGATCGGCTATCTCTTCGGACAGTATAAGCGCCTGCGCAACGAATTTGTCGGAACGCTGACCGGCAAGGCGATTGCCTCGGGGGGGTCGCTCGGACGGACGGAGGCAACCGGCTACGGGCTTTGTTACTTTGCAAAAGAAATGCTCGCTGCGGCGGGAAAAGATTTTGCGGGCAAGCGCGTGGTCATCTCCGGCTCGGGCAACGTGGCGCTTTACGCCAACCAGAAAGCAACCTCGCTCGGCGCGCGTGTGGTCGCAATGTCCGATTCGAACGGCTATGTGTACGACGAGCGCGGCATTGACTTTGCCGTGATGCGCCAGATCAAAGAGGTCGAGCGCGGACGGGTGAAGGACTATGCCGCACGGGTGCCGGGCGCCGTTTATACCGAAGGGTGCCGCGGCATCTGGCAGGTGCCCTGCGAGATCGCCATGCCCTGCGCCACCCAGAACGAACTGGACGAAGCAGGCGCGGCGGCACTGGTGAAAAACGGCTGCTTTGCCGTAGCGGAAGGCGCCAACATGCCCTCCACCCCCGAGGCGATTGCGCTTCTGCAGAAGAGCGGCGTTCTCTTTGCCCCCGCCAAGGCGGCAAATGCAGGCGGCGTTGCCACGTCGGGGCTGGAGATGTGCCAGAACTCTATGCGCCTTTCCTGGACCTTTGCGGAGGTGGATGAAAAACTGCACGGTATTATGGTGGCAATTTACCGGAACGCCGCCGCTGCCGCCAAGGAATACGGCTGTGAAGGCAACCTGGTGGCAGGCGCCAACATTGCCGGGTTCTTGAAAGTGGCAGAAGCCATGAAATGGCAGGGCGTTTGCTGAGAGCCGACAAAAACCATCCGGGGGACGCGGATTTCCGCGTCCCCCGGATGGTTTTTCAAAGCAGGTGAAGAAAATGAAGGAACAGGCGCTGCATATCGGGTCCCTCCCGCGTCATGCGGTCATCGCCCGTCATGCGTTCGGGGTGCCACTGCACACCGAGAATCGGCAGGGTTTCGTGTACAAACGCCTCCACAATCTTTCCGTCCTCCGCATAGGCGGCGGGGCGCAGTGAGGGGGCAAGTTTTCGGATTGCCTGATGGTGAAAACTGTTGACCGTAAAGCGCGCGCCGAACAGATCATAGGCAAAGGTGTCCGCACACGACGTAACCTCATGCAATATGCCGAAATTGTGGGAAACGCCCAACTGGGCGGAAATATCCTGATACAGGGTCCCGCCCAGCGCCACGTTGATCATCTGTGCGCCGCGGCAGATTCCGAAAATCGGCTTCCCCGCCCGGACAAAAGCCCTGATATACGCTTCTTCCATCCGATCCCGCCAGGGGTCGGTCGCACCGCACTGCGGCAGCCGCTCTTCCCCATACAGGGCGGGGTCCACATCCACGCCGCCGGTCACAAAGAGGGCGTCTGCCATCTCCGTCAGATCTGCAACCGTCCGGGCGGCACAATCGGTCAGCCCGAGCACCGTTGCCCCTTCCCGGCAGAATGCCCCTGCGTAGTTTTCATACGTGACAAGGCGGGTCAGCCCGTTCTGGGCGGTGTCGGTTCCCCCGGCAAGCAAAATGATCGGTTGGCGCATGGTCTTCCCCCCTTATTTATGGTCGGCGGAAGTGGTTTGATTCTTCACCGTCCCTTTTTCTTTTTTCACCCGCCCGACAAGCCGGTGCAATGGGCGAAAATGCTCCAGCTCCTCATCCAGCCCGTTGCGGCTGCGGAAAGAAAAGACAAAACTGCGCTTCTGGCGCTGTTCTTCCGCCCGGTTGTGAATGGCAAGTTTGAAGTTCTCATACCGCACCACCAGGCGCTGTTCCTTTGCCCAGGCACGGATTTTGGAAACCACGCGGAACGAATAGATATTATCCAGCACAAACACGCCGAAATACATGCCCACCCAATAGGCATAAAACGGGTGCGCGGCAAAGATCTCCACAACCCGCACCATGGAGGGATGCACAAAAAAGTAATAGACCGCGCCGATCACCCCCCAAAAGAAGGTGAAAAGCGGGCAGATGATGCCCCCGATGTTCCCCCACCGGGTGCTGTAATCCCAAAGCTGCACTTTCATGGCTTTGATAAAGATCAACCCGGTCAGGTACTCGATCAGCGTCATGGTGACGGTAATCAGAATCACCACGGCAACCTTCTGCCAGACGGGGGACGGAATCCACACCGAAACATCCAGGCTGCAAATCCCGTACAAAAGCAAAAGCCCCGTGCCGTACAGCGGGAGACACGGACCGGCAAGAAAGCCCGGGTTAATCCATTTTTTGTGCGCTAGGCGGCGATAAACCAACTCCAGCACCCACCCAAGCGAGCCGCCGATGATAAAAATCAGCGTCATGATACTGAAAACACGCATAAAACATCCTGCTTTCTTTCCCGCGCGGGGGAACCCGCGCGGGTTTTGTTTTTTCGGTCAGCGATTCCGGATGGCGTCGATCGGTCGCTTTGCCGCGCAGTGCTGCACCGGCAGGAAGGAGGCGATGAGAGCCACCCCCACGCTGAGAAGGAAGAGCAACCCGACCTGGCGGATGCCGTAATTCATTACGGTAACCAGAATTCCGCTCTTCCGCAGCGCCTGATTCGCAAGGAAGGACAGGAGCCCCGCAATGCCGCTTGCCAGAACGAAATTGATCATGGCAATGATAAAACTCTCGGAGAAGAAAATGCGGAACACGTCGTTTGCGCGGGAACCGATGGCGCGTAGAATCCCGATCTCCCGTTTTTTATAGGTGACGCTGGCGGCAATGAAATTCGAGAAGAGCAGCGCGGCGAAGATGGCGAAGATCACGCCGCCGACCACAAAGACCTCCCGCAGCACGTCAAGAATCGAATCCACCATACGCACTTCATACATTGCGTTGTTCTGAAGGAGATAGGGCGCATCGTCCCTGCCGTAGGAGTAATTCACAAGGCGCAGCACCCCGGCATAATCGGTGGGCATCGGCGCAATGGCGTGCGTATATTTTCCGGTATCCAGCGGAAGATTGCGAAAATCCTCTTCCGCACAGAAGAAAAGATTTTCTTCCCCGACCGTCAGCCCCACAATGCGAAAACGGAACGTGGTCTGATACTCCTTGCCCGTATTGTCATAGGCATAAACGGAAAGTTCCGCCTCTCCGTTCTCCGCAAGGTAAGCAAGAATCTCTTCCGGGCTCTTATCCATGAAGGCAAACTGCCGGGAAAAGACGGAAAGCGGCATCACCAGTTCCCCTTTGGCAAGCGAGGTACGCGGCGTACCGTCTACCCACAGAATGCCGTCATATGCCCGGTCAAGCAGCGCCATGCGGGAACCGTAAAGGCTGGAAATCACCTTATCGTCCTCCGCCCCGGCGGTAAGAACCCCATACCCCTCAAATCTGTGGGAAGAGATATGCGTTTCGTAGTAGGATTCATAGAACCCATCGCCGACGAACGCCAGTGAAATGGTGCCATAGGAGCAGGCGCTCTCCAGTTCATTATAGAGGATGGCATAAAGCACCGCTGCGGCGGGGTCATTGACATCCATCGGTTTGGTCAGCATTTCGTAACGCTCGGCAGAGAAGCCGGTATCCATCACTGCCGTCACGGTATAGGCTTCCCCGTTCAGGGTCAGCGTTCTGCCAATGAGATCCGACGGTTGCGCGATGTCATCAAAGACCCGATTTCCTTCTTCGTCCTGCCGGGCAAACCCGCCCGCGCGGAAGGCGGCAAAGACGTAGTCACTGACGGCAATCTCGTTTTTCTTCCCGTCGGGCAGCGTTCCGTTCACGGTATAGCCCATACGCTGCACCGTATCGGGGGTCAGTTCCATCATGCCGCCAAAGGCGGTAGCATAGAACACCTTCCCGTTTTTCATCGCCTCACGGGAAGGATCCAGCACATCCTCAAACGACAGGTCAGTTCCCGTTGCGAACACACCGACACAGGATAAGCCCGTATCTTTTTGCAGGGTCAGAAGATCCTCATCGGTCATCCCGCCGGACGAAGTGCGCCGAAGCGCACCGGCAATGCCGAGATCATCCCCTGTGTTCTTCGAAAAAGCCGCGTACCCGATGCCGCTGTCCAGGATGGACTGAGCGCCGGTCCTGAGCATATCGTAAGCGGCAAAGGTATCCGCCAGTCCGAACAGCACAAAAGAAAAGACCGAGAGCAGAATGGTCATGACCAGGCGGAATTTTTTGTGCCCGAGGGCGGACGCACCGATGCGCACCGCCGACCGCATGGGCAGGCGGGATTTGATGAGGCGGAAGCCGCCCGCTTCCTTCTTTTCCGCCGACCCCTTTGCCGGTTGCCCCTCTGCCGTTTCGGGCGGCGAGGCGGTATCTGCCGTTGCCGTAAAGTCCCCTGCCCCCGATGCCACGCGGATATACCGCTTGCCGCGACGGGAGGAAAGAAATTCGTTGATGGCAAGGCGGTCCTCTTCGGTCAGTTCATAGTTCTCCGCCACCGTAATGCCGCCCTCATCAAAGGTGAGCGGTGCGGACGGCGCAGCATTTTCCGAACGGGTGCGGTCGTCAATGACCCGTCCGTCCGCCAGTTCAATGATACGGTCGCCGTAATTCTCGGCAAACTCCCGGTCATGCGACACCACAATCACAAGGCGCTTTTCGGAAAGTTTTTTCAGCGTTTCGAGCACCGCGCGCCCCGTGGCGGCATCCAGCGCCCCGGTCGGCTCGTCCGCCATAATGATCTCAGGTTGTTTGACCAGCGCCCGCGCAATGGCAACCCGCTGTTTCTGCCCACCGGACAGTTCGCTCGGGCGACGGTTGCCGTAACCGGTAAGGTCCACTTCCGCGAGAATGGCGTTGACCTCCTCACTCTCCGCGCGCCGCCCCTGTAATTCGATGGCAAGCGCGATGTTCGCCCCGACCGAAAATTCGTCAAGCAGGTTATATTCCTGGAAAATGAAGCCGACATAGGTGTTCCGGTAAGAGTCAAAATGCACTTGACGAAAGGACTTTGTCGATGTTCCTTTCACAATGATATCGCCGCTGTCATACCGATCCAGTCCGCCGAGCAGGTTGAGCAGAGTGGACTTGCCGCTGCCCGATTTGCCGAGCAGAAACACCATTCCCGTATCGGGCAGGGTGAGGGAAACGCGGTCCAGCGCCCGCACAGGCACCCCCCGTTTCGGGCGATAGGTCTTACACAAATCTTTAACGGTGATCATAGCGTATCCTTTCGCTTTTTTCTCTCATTGTAGCACATCCGGGGGCGAAATACAACCACATGCCGCCCGAAAAATATTTTTTCGGGAAAACATAGACAAAACGCGGAAAATGTGGTACAATATTCGATAATCTAACCCGAGGGAGGAAAACCGGTATGCGTGTGGAAACCTATGGCGGAAACGGCTACGCCGCGAACTGCTATATTGTCACCGATGCGGCGGAGAGCGCCTGCGTTGTGGTGGATCCATCGGTAGATGTTCACACCGTATTCCGACAGCGGGGCAAGACCCTGCCGCCGCTTGCCGCCATCCTGCTGACCCATGCCCACTTTGACCATATGCTGGCGCTGGACGATTGGCGGAATATGACCGGCGCCCCCCTTCTGCTGCACACGCTGGACGCACCGGCACTTGCCGACCCCGAAAAGAACGTGTACCGCCTGTTCCTGCACAAGGACGTGACCGCCGCCCCGGCGGAGCGGCTGCTTTCGGAGGGGGATACGGTAACGGTGGGCGATGAGGCGCTGACCGTGTGGCACACCCCGGGGCACACGCCCGGCTCGGTGGTATTCGCAGCGCCCGGCATCCTCCTGACAGGGGACACCCTGTTTGCCGGTGACATCGGCAGAACCGACCTGCCCGGCGGCAACGCCACCGAAATGCGCGCCTCGCTTGCCTGCCTTTCCCGTCGGGCAAACGATACCGACCGCATTTATCCCGGTCACGGCGGCAGCACGACCTTTGCCTTTGAAAAGCTAAGAATCCCCTATCTGAAAACGGAGTAAAATGCCATGGAAGATACCAAAACCAACTTTATCGAAGAACAGATCAACGAAGATCTGAAAAAAAATCCGAACCTGAAAATTCACACGCGATTCCCCCCGGAGCCGAACGGATATCTGCACATCGGACACTGTAAAGCGCTGGTCATTGACTTCGGCACGGCGCGCAAATACGGCGGGCTGTGCAATCTGCGGATGGACGACACCAACCCGGCAAAAGAAGACACCGAATATGTCGATGCCATTCAGGAGGATATCCACTGGCTCGGCTTTGACTGGGACGACCGTTTCTTTTACGGTTCGGACTATTTTGAAAAAGACTATGAACTGGCGGTGGGACTGATCCGGAAGGGACTTGCCTATGTGTGCGAGCTGAACGCCGAGGAGATGCGTGACCCGAAATACTGCGGCGACCTGACGCACCCCGCCGTATCGCCCTACCGTAACCGCCCGATTGAAGAGAGCCTTGACCTGTTTGCCCGGATGAAGAACGGCGAATTCCCGGAAGGGCGCTACACCCTGCGGGCAAAGATTGATCTGGAGTCGGGCAATTTCTGTATGCGCGACCCTGTGCTTTACCGGATTCGTTACATTGAGCACCACCGCCAGGGAAACCGCTGGTGCATCTACCCGATGTACGATTTTGCCCACCCGATTCAGGATGCCCTGGAAGGGATTACCCACTCCCTCTGCTCTCTGGAATACGAGATTCACCGTCCGCTCTACAACTGGGTCATCGACCATGTGGATCTCGATTATCCCGTCGTCAAGCCCCGTCAGATCGAATTTTCCCGTCTGAACCTCACCTACACCGTGATGAGCAAGCGCTTTTTGCGCCACCTGGTGGAAAGCGGGCTGGTTGACGGTTGGGATGACCCGCGGATGCCCACCCTCTGTGGTCTGCGCCGCCGTGGTTATACCGCTGCCTCGATTCTCGATTTCTGTGACCGCATCGGTGTGGCAAAATCGAACAGCACCGTAGAGTATTCGCTGCTGGAAGCCTGCATCCGGGATGAGATGAACCGCACCGCCCCCCGCCGTGTTGCGGTTCTCGAACCGTTGCGCGTCATTGTGGATAATTACCCCGAAGGCAAGACCGAATGGGTTGCGCTGCCGAACAACCCCCAGGACCCCGAGGCGGGCACCCGTTCCCTGCCCTTCTCGCGCGAACTATATATCGAAGCAAGTGATTTTGCCGAAGTGCCGCCGGCAAAATTCTTCCGCCTGAAACCGGGCGGAGAAGTTCGCCTGATGGGGGCTTACCTGGTTCGCTTCGGCGAGGTGGAAAAGAACCCCGACGGTAGCGTGTGCGCTGTTCATGTCACGGCGGATCTGGAAACCGGCTGCGGCAACCCTGCCGACGGGCGTAAGGTGAAAGGAACCATTCATTGGCTCTCTGCCCCCCATGCGGTGGACGCGGGCGCTGTCCTCTACGACCGGCTCTTTACCGTACCGAACCCGAACGACCTGCCCGAGGGCAAGACTTACGATGACTTCATAAACCCCGATTCCTGCCGGGAACTATCCGGGGCAAAGTTTGAGCCTTCCCTTGCCGATGCCAAGCCGGGCGAACACTTCCAGTTCGTGCGGACAGGCTATTTTGTCAAAGATACACGGCGGGAAAATACCTTTCTGCGCACCGTATCGCTCAAAGACAGTTATTCCAAATGAGAAGAATCCCGCACGCCGCACGGCGCGCGGGATTCTTGATTTTTTGAAAAGAAGTTACATTTTGACATATAAAAGGCACCTCAGGCATGGAAAAAAAGCGAAAAAACTGCTAAAATGAAAGCAGCCTTCCCAAAGGGGGCACCAACAAAAACAAAAGGGAGCCGTTTCTTATGAAAGTTACATTTATGGGTGCGGGCAGCACCGTATTCGCCAAGAACGTATTGGGCGACACCATGCTCTGCGATGCCTTCCACGATGTGGAGATTGCGCTGTATGACATTGACGCGGTACGACTGGAAGAATCCTACATTCTGATTGACGCCATGAACAAAAACGTCAACGAAGGGCGCGCACACATTGAAAAATTTCTTGGCATCGAAAACCGCAAGGCAGCGCTGCGCGGGGCAGACTTTGTGGTCAACGCCATTCAGGTCGGTCTGTATGACCCCTGCACCATCATTGACTTTGAGATTCCGAAAAAATACGGTCTGCGCCAGACGATTGCCGATACCCTCGGCATCGGCGGTATCATGCGCGGTCTGCGCACCATTCATGTGCTGAAGGATTTTGCCGCCGATATGGAGGAAGTCTGCCCCGATGCCTGGTTCCTCAACTACACCAACCCCATGGCAATCCTCTCGGGTTACATGCAGCGCTTTACCCGGGTCAAAACCGTGGGTCTTTGCCACAGCGTGCAGGTCTGCTCGGACGGGCTCCTGAAGGGCGTCGGCATGGAGGATAAACTGGAGGGGCGCTATGAAACCATCGCCGGCATCAACCACATGGCATGGCTGCTGGACATCCGCGATAAGGACGGCAACGACCTCTATCCCGAGATCCGCCGCCGCGCGAAGGAAAAGAACGCAAACGAAAAGCACGGCGATATGGTGCGTTTCGATTATATCGACAAACTCGGCTACTACTGCACCGAATCGAGCGAGCACAACGCCGAATACAACGCCTTCTACATCAAGCCGAACCGCGATGACCTGATTGAGAAATTCAACATTCCGCTGGACGAATATCCCCGCCGCTGCGTGCGCCAGATCGCCGAGTGGGAAAAACAGAAGGAAGAAATTCTTGCCGGCGGCAAGGTGGAACACACCCGCTCGCGCGAGTATGCTTCCCGCATTATGGAAGCCATCTGGACCGATACGCCCATCCGCATCGGCGGTAACGTACAGAACCACGGTCTGATTGCCAACCTGCCTGCCGAGGCGTGCGTAGAGGTTCCCTGCCTTGTCGACCGTGCGGGCATTCATCCGACCTACATCGGCAATCTGCCCACCCAGCTTGCCGCTATGAACTCGGCGGATATTTACTGCCAGCTTCTGACCATTGAAGCGGCGGTCACGGGGGATCGGCGCAAGGTCTA
>CAKSLR010000039.1 GCA_934467435.1 uncultured Eubacteriales bacterium
CCCGGAGGGGGACGCCCGGAGGGGGGCGCAGGAGGGCTGCAGGGGGGCTGCAGCAGAAGAGCCGAACCGCGGCGAAACTGCCGTGGCGCTAGAAGGGCAATGCCCGGAGGGGGACGCCCGGAGGGGGACGCCCCCGGAGGGGGGGGACGCAGGGTGGTTGCAGGGGGGCTGCAGCAGAAGAGCCAAACCGCGGCGAAACTTCCGTGGCGCTGGAAGGGCAATGCCCGGAGGGGGATGCTCGGAGGGGGACGAAAAAACGGTAAGCGCGCAGGGACGGAACCGAGGGAACACCGGCGTTCCGGTGGGGAAAAACAGCGAAAAAAAGAGATCGGCGGCAGGGAGACGTGGGCAGCGCGCGGCAAGAGTGGAGCACGCACGTGTCATATTCCGCATTTAATCTGCAGCAGTTTCTTTGGCTCGTGCTGTGGAAAACCATGTGGAAAACCGGGAATACGTGTGGAAATCCCATGGATGTATGTAGAAAACTACGTGTTTTCCGCTGTTTGTGGTGGAAGAATCCTGTATTTTGCGAAAAAGTCCCCTGTTTTTGCGTGCAGCGCGTACTCTTGCGTTATGTTAGGTGGGAGACAGAAAAAAGCAGGGCGAACCGCAAAAGGACAGTGCCGAACATCCGCCTCACAGACATGGCGCGGGGCAAAGGCGCCGGGGGAAATGCGCGAAAAAAGGGAGCGGCGGGGGGAGAGCGCGCCCTGCCCGTCCGCAGGGCGGGCGGCGCCGCGGCGACAGGGGAAATTCCGCGCGCAAAGGCGCCGGGCAAAGGCGCCGAGCAAAGGCGCCGGGCAAAGGCGCCGAGCAAAGGCGCCGGGCAAAGGCGCCGGGCAAAGGCGCCGGGGGAAATGCACGAAAAAAGGGAGCGGCGGGGAGAGCGCGCCCTGCCCGTCCGCAGGGCGGGCGGCGCTGCGGCAACAGGGGAGATTCCGCGCGCAAAGGCGCCGCGAAAGCGACACCCGATTCCGGCAAAAAGCGGGAAGGCGTACCGGGGCACGGTGCAGAATTCCGCCGGGAGTCACAGGGGGAACGTAAAAAGGGGAAGCGACACGGGGGCGATGCGGGAGGATAGAGGAAACCCGTGCGATATGACAGGAATTCGGAGTTTCTCCGTGTGGCGGCGTGAAGAATGCGCCAAGGGTAAGGCGGGCAAACCGTGGCGGAGCGTTTTTTGTCGAAGGCGCCCGAAACGCAAAAAACGGTAGCAGAGCGAGGCGCCGGGTTCGTTCAGAGTTGCGGCAAGGGGGAAAGCGGTGTTCTGACGGAGGAGGTCGGTGGGGGGAAAGAGGAGGCGTAGGGATACGAAGAACAGGGGGCGATGGAGGGAGCGGGCGGGATGCCGGCACGCTCCCCCTCTTCCCGGGGCGGGCGCGGATCCAATCATACGTCAACAATGATAACCAACAAAGGTGACAATTGGCAAGGCGATACAAAAAGGCGCTTCTACTTCCCTGCCCGGTTTGATTGCGTGAGAGGCGCGGGGTGACGAGGGCGGCGCAGCGGGGCGGCGGGGCGAAAAAGACAGGCGCAAGACATCGCGGGGGCTCGGGGATGTTTTTTCTCGGGTGATATTTTGCGGAAGCCGGTCTGCGGAAGGCAGCGCCCTCACGCAGCGGGGGTGGCTCCGGGCGGGAGGCAAAGAGAAAGGCGAAGGCGGCTTGCAAGCGGGGCTTTGGCGGGTCTGGCTTGCATTTTGCGGTGGCATCGTGTATAATAAATCCGAAAAAAACATTTTGTACCACGGAAGGCGCCGCCGCTTTGCGGCGGCGCCGGAGGGAGGACGATATGCGCACACGGAGAGGAAAATTGGCGGCGGGGGCATGCCTGCTACTTTTCTTTTGCCTGCTGCCGATTCTTTCGTGCAGCGGGAACCGCGGCGGGTGGGTGACGGTGGAAGCATCCGTCCCCGGCTACCGGACCGCCACCTTCGACCGATATCAGGACGGGGGGCTGACGTTGTATGCAGAACGCGGGGTATGCGAGAGCGAAGAGGAACTTGATTCCCTGTTTGACCGGGTACGGGGTGACATGGCGCAGGTGGCGGGGGCGTTTTCAATTGCCCCGGATGTGGTCTGCTACGTGATTGCCGACCCTGCCGCCGCGGAAGGCGAGGCGGTCTTTGAAAACGGCATTCTTCTCGGCACGCGGGCGGCGATGGAGGGGGGCAGCGGGCGCCGGGCGCTTGTCGGGGCTTGCCTGCGGACCACCGAGCCGTGGAAACAATACGGCGCGTGCGCCACCGTATTCGGGGGTGCGGGGAAGGACGAGGAAGAACTGCGCGCCTACTATGCGGACGGCAACGACCCGACCCTGACCCTTTTCCCCGCGTATTTTCTGCGCGCGTTTTGCGCCGATTCCGACATGGCGGTGAAAACCGCCTGCTCGTTCGGGCCGTTTGTCCTCCTAAAGTTCGGTCTTGACGCGTTTCTTGCGGCGGACGCGACGGCGTACCGGACCGAATACCTCCACCATCTCGGCGTCGCGCGGCCGTTTTCCGTCGGGTGGGATCTTTCGTTCCTTTCCGGCGCGGCGTACCGCCTGTCGGCGTCTTCCGCCTACCCTTTGGTGATCGAAACAGCAAACCGCACCTACTCCCTCAGCCCCATTGCCGCCGCCCGCGCCACCGCGCGCCTGGCGACGCCGGAGGACGTGCTCGCCTGCCTTGCCGAGGGGAACGCCGCGTGCGGGCGGATGCTTGCCTACCTTTGCGAACATGCACCGGAGAGTTACGAATTTGTGCAGGCGCGCTATGCCGGGCATCTGTACTACTACATTTCCGACCACGAGGTGCGGACGCGCTGCGATGTGGACCGAAGAAGCATCTACCTGCGCGACCCGAGCGAGTGGGCGCACGAGACGGCGCACGCCATCACCCTAGCGGAGAACCCCGCCGAGGGCGCGTTTCTTGGCGAGGGGGTGGCGGAATTCCTTTCCCGGCGGGTCTCGGGGCAGATCTCGGACATCCACCACCGCTTTTTCCTTGCCTTTACCGACCCCGCCCTCCCGGGGGAGATGGCGGAGTTTGTTTCTGCCGTGCGCGCCCGTTACGAGGAGCGGGGCGGCAGTTTTGCCACGTTTGCCGACTTTGATTTTGCGCTGCTTCTGCGCACCATCGGGGAGACGACGCAAAAGAACCCCGCCTACCGGGAGGGGATCCCCTTCCCCCTGGCGACAACGCCGATCTGCCACACCTACCTGTGCCCCGCCGGGGGCGGAAATGACCTGACCTACCCCGAGGCGTACGCGCTGACCGAATACCTGATAGTGACCTACGGGCCGGACCGGGTGCTTGCCTGCTGCGCGCGCTACGAGCCGGCGGCGGTTTTCGGCGCGGAGATTACCGCACTGCTTGCCGACTGGCGGGCAAGCCTCGCGTAAAGGGGATCCGCCGAAAAAAAAGCCCCCCGGCGCCCTCCCGCAAGGGAGGGCGCCGGGGGCAAGTTTTCGGGATCAGAGGTTCCCGCTCCGCATCTGCGCGGCGAGCAGCGCGTCACACGTCCGCTCGGAGAACACCCGCGTCATGGCAAGCTGCGAACCCATGTTGCGCAGCGCGGCGAGCGAGGGCAACGGCAGGTTGGCGAATGCCGAGGTGTTGATCTGTTTCGATTTGGAGATGATGCCGTAATACTTCCCGTAGAGCGAGGAATTCAGCACCACGTAAAGCCCGTAGACGGTGTTGAAATCCATTTCCCGGTCGTCGGCGTAATCAATGTAATTCAGTTTATTATGGGTGCTGATGTAACGCGCATAGGGAATCTGCGAGGCAAGGTACGCGCCGCAGAAGAGCGCTTTTTTATCGCTTTTTGCCGGCACGCGCTTGATAAAGAGCATATTTTTGTTCTTTTGCAGGAGCGAGGGCACGGTTTGCAGGATGTACTGGTTCTTGACCGCCGGGTGGGGGAAGGAAACCTGCCCGAGCTGAATGCTGTTCGGGTGGATGAGCGGCACGGCATCCCCTTCCCGCGTATCGCGCAGCAGTTCGGGGTGGCGGGATTCGATGGTCAGCCCGGTTTTCATCCGCAGCCCGAGCGAGGACAGCGTGCAGGGGAAGCGCGAAACGACCTCGAGCACCCTGGCTTCCTCTTCGCTCTTCAGGAGCAGGAGGGACGCATCCTCCTCCCGCACTGCCTCATCGTACGGCAGCGAGAGGTCGGTCGCCACCTCGCAGCTCTCCCCGAACGAGGTGGTCATGCGCACCGTTGCGGGGCGCTGCCCCTCGGTGTTTTCGAGCAGCAGGATGAAGTTTTTGCGTGCCTCCTCCGGCAGACGATCGCTTTGCGGGCGATTGACGAAAAGATGCACGCGGCGCAGCGCGGCGTGGGCGAACAGATAGCGGCGGATTTTTTCCAGATACGCGCCCGAGGCAAACACCACCGGGAGGAGCAGTACCGCCTGCCCGCCGGGGGCAAGCAGAGACGAAACGGCGGCGGCAAAGAGGTAGCAGGCATCGGTCTCCCCGCTGCACAGGCGGCGGGAGAGCGCCATGGCGGGCGCATCGGGCGGGAGCAGTTCCCGCGGGGGATTGGAGAGAATCAGGTCATAGGACGGGGCGGCGAGCAGCGAGACCTGCCCGTCATCCGGCTTCATCGGGCCGCGGGCGAGCAGAAAATCTTCTTCTTTCACCGTCACATGCAGGCGGACTTTATAATCATGGTAGCACTTTTTGCGGATGCGCTCCAGATTATCGCGCAGCATGGGCAGAAAGCCGGCGTTCGTTTCGTAACAGGTGAGGGCGATTTCCTCCACCGTGCCGCCTTTTGCCAATTCTTCCACCATCGCGGCGGAAAGAATGCCGGTGCCCGCGCCGGGATCCAGCACCGTCACGGCGGTTTTGTGCGGCAGCGTGGGCATCGATGCCATCAGTGCCGCCTGCTCTTTTTTGGTGAAAAAGCGGCCGAGGCGGACGTTTTTCTCCTTCACCTGGGAACGGACCAGTTTTTTGGTGTTACGGACAGCCAGACTCAGCATCGGTGGCACCTCCTGCAAGAAAAATTTCGTAATTTTGGAAAATTCGGGATCGAAATTTTCCGATTCCCTCTATATTGTAGCATAAAATCAAGGCAGAATCAAGAGCGCAAAAGATATTTTTCCCCATCTTCTTGCATTTTCGGGTCGAAAATGTTATACTAAAGCCAAGAAAAACCGCAAAGGGGGTTCCCCACATGGAAGAACCAAAGACCGTCCGCATCCTGCACGCGGCGGATATTCATCTTGACAGCCCGTTCTCCCGCCTCTCGCCCGAGGAGGGCGCAGCGCGGCGGCGCGAGTTGCGGGAGGCGTTTGCCCGGCTCACCGCCCTGCTGCGGGACGGGGATGTGGATGTGGCGCTGCTGGCGGGCGACCTGTTTGACCGGGAGTTCGTCACGCCCGCCACGGTGGAACTTCTTGTGCGGGAGTTTGCCGCCTGCCCGCACTGCCGCGTGGTCATCAGCCCCGGCAACCATGACCCCTACCTGCCCGGCGGGCTGTATGCCTCGGGCAAACTGCCCGCGAACGTGTATGTGTTCCGGGACGAGGCGCTCTCGTCCTTCGCCTTCCCCGAGATCGGGGTGGTGGTGCACGGGTTTGCCTTCCACGGTGACCGGCACGAGGCGGCGCCGCTTGCCGGCGCGCGGGCAGAGGCGGACGGGGCGCTGCATCTGCTGTGTCTGCACGGGGATGTGGGGGCGCCGCTCTCGAAGTACGCGCCGATCAGCGAAGGGGATCTTGCCTCCTTCGGCGCCGCCTACGCGGCGCTGGGGCACCGCCATGTGGCGGGGGCGCCGAAGGAAGTCGGCACCTGCCGCTACGCCTATGCGGGGTGCCTGGTCGGGCGCAGTTTTGACGAGCCGGGCAAGGGCGGCGCGTGGCTGCTTTCCGCCACGCGCGGGGAGGACGGCGCGTGGCGTCTCTCCCCTTCCGAGAAGGTGACGCTTGCCGACCGGCAATACGCCACCCTGCCGGTGGATCTGACCGGGGCGGAGCAGGCGGGCGAGGCGGAAGAGCGCGTGCGCGCGGCGGTGGCAGCGTCCGGTTACGGGCAGGATACCTGCCTGCGGGTGGTTGCCGAGGGCGCGGTGGCGCCGGGGCTTTCGCTCCTTTCGCTGCCGGACGCGGCGGCGCTCGGGCTGTTTTCGGTGGAATACAGCGACCGCACGACACCGACCTACGGGGCGGCTTTCCTCGAAAAGGATCTTTCGGTGCGCGGGGAACTCTACCGCGCGTTGCTGCCCGCTCTGACAAGCGGCACGGCGGAGGAGCGTGCGGTTGCCGCGCGGGCGCTGCGCATGGGGCTCAGCGCCCTGGCAGGCGGGGATGTGGAATAACGGAAGCGCGGGCGCCCTTCGGGCGCCCGCGCCTTTTTGATTTTGGGTTGCGTGACGGGGCGGCAAACGCAAAAAGAGAGCGTGACGGAACGGCAAACGCAAAAAAGAGAGCGTCCCGGGACGCTCTCTTTTTGTGCGGCGATCAACCGAAGTATCTCTGAAGGAGTCCGGCGAACGCCTTGCCGTGGCGGGCTTCATCCCGCGCCATTTCGTGCACGGTATCGTGGATGGCGTCCAGGTTCTCCGCCTTTGCCATTTTCGCCAGTTCCACCTTCCCTGCCGTGGCGCCGTTTTCGGCGGCAACGCGGAGTTCGAGGTTCTTTTTGGTCGAATCGGTCACCACTTCGCCAAGGAGTTCGGCAAATTTCGCGGCGTGCTCGGCTTCCTCCCATGCGGCTTTTTCATAGTACGCGCCGACCTCGGGGTAGCCCTCGCGGTACGCGACGCGCGCCATCGCCAGGTACATACCGACCTCCGAGCACTCCCCGTTGAAGTTCATGCGCAGACCTTCGAGGAGCTCGGGGTTCACACCCTTCGCCGCGCCGACGATGTGCTCTGCCGCCCAGGTCAGCCCGCCCTCTTCCACACGGAAGGTGGAGCCTTTGGCATGGCAGATGGGGCACTCTTCGGGCGCCGTCTCGCCTTCGTAAACGTAACCGCAGATCGGGCAAATAAACTTTTTCATGGTGTAATCTCCTTTATTTTTTTTGAATTTTGTTTTTTCTGCAATCGGGACAATCGCCGGCAAGGATCACGCGCACCTCGCGGACGAAGAATCCGTCCGTCGAAGGAAGGGCGGGCGGCGGCGGAAAGTCAAAAACCCTGCCGCAGCCGTCACACACAAAGTGCGTGTGCGGGGCGGTAAACCCGTCATAGTGGACGGTACCGCCGCCGGTATCCAGCGCCAGAATCTCCCCCTCCGCCGTCAGGGCGCCGAGGTTGCGGTAAACCGTGCCGAGGCTGATATGCGGCATGGTTTTCCGCACGGCGGCGTAAACTTCCGCCGCGGTAGGGTGGGTGCGCGTGGCACGCAGGGCGGCAAGAACCGCATCGCGCTGCTTTGTGTTTCTCATGTGGCTTCCTTATCAGTAATTATTCCTGTTTATAGTATAACATAGGGGGCGCGCTTTGTCAAGAGGAAAAACAATAAATTTTTTATTTTTTTGAAAAGCGCCGAAAAACGGGGATGTGATGGAAACCGACGTGGCGGGAATTGGGGGCAAGCGGGCGCATGCGTGGCAAGCGCAGACGAAGCGCGCGGCTTTACGGCGGGCAATGCGGTGGCGGCGGAGATAAAAATGGGATGCTGGGTAGTGGCAGTGCGCCGGGGGCGGAAAAACAAAAAGCCGGCGGCGCCGAAGCGCCACCGGTTGGAGGGGGGAAAAAATCAGGATTTCTTTTCGGGCTTTGCGGTGATTTCCGAATACTTTGTGCAGAGCAGTTCCGCTGCTTTATCCCACAGAAGGGCTTCGCGCAGAGTCTCCTCGGTCATGTTATTCTTCTTCATGAAATCATCGTCGTTGTAGAGCTTCTTATAGTTCTCAACACCCGCGTTGTACTCCTCATCCGTCAGGGTCAACTGCTCGGCTTTGACAAACTGCCAGAAAACGAGGCGGTTGGTGACGTATTCCGCAGCATCGGTCGGCAATTTCTTATCGATCGTGCTGGTGGAGTAACCGTAATAGAGATACATCACGTAGTTTTCTACGCTGATGGAGCCGTAGTACATCTGGTAAAGCCGATAGTTCATGTAGGCGTTCGAGTCGGTCATGACCTTGTTGGTCAGCACCTCGATATTATCGCGCACTTCTTTTTCATAAGCGGCGATCGCTGCCTTCATTTCCTCGGAATCCAGTTTGACCTGGCTGCCCTTGACGAGGGCGGTGAAGGCACCCTTGTAGCGGTTGGCGGCAATCTGAATGGTGCGCTTGCGCTGCAAATCTTCCTTCGTTTTGGTGAAATACTCGTTGTAGTCCTTATAATCCTCATCGCCGAGTGAGAGCGCTTTCTTGAAATCGGCCCACGAATACTCGCCCGACTTCGCTTCCTCATGCGTGAAGTAACGGACATCGGCAAGCCCGTAAACGGTAACGGTGTAGTGAACGGTGACCTTGCGGTCTTCCTTCTTCACTTCCTCTTTCCCGTCCGCGCCCGTTCCGGTGACGGTGACGCTGACATTATGCTCTTCGTCAAAGGTAAATTCCTTGCCGAGGCGGTCTTCTGCCGCCATTTCATTGAAGTGCAGAATCAGAGCGGAGTGGAACTGGTCATCCTTCGACAGTGTGAGAATCGTTTTGACCGGATCGGTGGGGTTGCCGTCCTTATCCATGGTGAGGGTACCCTTGAAATCGCTGACAAGGGACTTATTCTCTTCATCCAGCAGGGCGGTATACTTCACGCCGATGCTGTCGCCGAACTCCAGATTACGCGGGTCTACCAGTTGCAGTTTATGCTCGATGGTCACGAAAAAGACCACCGACTTGCCCTTCAGTTCCTCACTCTTATAATCCGAGGGAAAAGTAAGAGCGAGCGGATAGTTCTTGGTGCCGACCGCGAGGTCGATCAACCCGTCTTCAAACCCGTTGATAAAACTCTTGGAGCCGATCTGCAGGTAGGAGGTGGAAGTTGCCTCGCCGCCGCTGAAGCCTTTGAGCCCTTTGATCTGATCTTCGGTCAGACCGGTACCGTCTTTGGCGTAACCGGCAGCCTCCAGCGTGCTGACAAGAACGCCCTTATACAGAATGCCCACCGTATCGCCGAAAGCAACGGTCTCGCTCTTGTCCTCAATCTTTTTATAGTAGGCTTTCGCCTTCTTCAGGGCGTCGTTGATATTTTTGACGGTATCTTCGTCGGTAATCTCGCCGGCAAGGTCGGCGGTGATGACGTTCAGTTTCTTATTTTTGTAATCGGCGAGGGTCACGTAAGGCGAAAGGTCGGTATTCCGATAATCAAACCCCGTTTTCCCGGCGCAGGATGCCAGCGCAAAGACCGAAAGAAGCATGACAGCCGCGAGGCACAGGGAAGCAAATTTCTTCATGGTATCATTCCTTTTTTCTTGATTTCTAAAGGGGGGACCGCCACTTGCCGGCGCCCGTCCGAACAGGTTACCCGTCTATTATAGCATACATTTCGGAAAAATCAATCGTTTTTTCTGTTTTTCCGCTGCCGGGATTGCAAATTTTTTGTGACGTGCCAAAAACACCCGAAAAAACGGGTTTTTATCGTCGCCGGGTCTGTTTTTCTTCTATTCTACCACATGACGGCGCGTTTGTCAAGTTTTTTTCGCCGACTTCCCTGCCCGCCCTTGATTTTTTTTGCGGAATGCGGTATAATGTGGCTGATCTTATTCTCATGTTTTTCGGAGGTTTTTTCATGCGTTTTCTTACTTTTGAGGATGCCGCGGCGGCATCGCGCGCGGCGGCGGAAGTCTTTGCGGAAACGGTGCGCCGAAAGCCCGACTGTGTGCTGGGGCTGGCGACCGGTTCCTCCCCCCTTGCGCTTTACGGGGTGCTGTGCGAGGAATTCCGCGCGGGGCGGCTGGATTTTGCCCGCGTGCGGACGGTGAACCTGGACGAATATGTTTCGCTCTCCCCCGATCACCCGGAAAGTTACCGCTATTTTATGAACAAAAACCTCTTTGATCAAATCAATATCGACAAAAAGAACACGTTGGTGCCCCGGGGCGATGCCGCCGACCCTGCCGCCGAGGCGGCTTCCTACGACGCGCGCTGCGCTGCCTTCGGGCAGGTGGATGTCCAGCTGCTCGGCGTCGGCAACAACGGGCACATTGCCTTCAACGAGCCGGGCGACGCGCTGCTCGTTCCCACCCATGTCACGGCGCTCACCCCCTCGACCATTGCGGCGAACGCGCGCTTTTTTGCCTCGGAGGATGAGGTGCCGCGCGAGGCGATTACCATGGGCATCGGCTCGATTCTGCGGACAAAGAAGATCGTGCTGCTGGCTTTCGGCAGGGCAAAACACGCGGCACTGGCAGCGCTGCGGGACGACCGCATCACCACGGCGGTGCCCGCCACGCTCCTGAAACTCCACCCCGATGTGACGGTATATTGCGATAAGGAGGCGTTTGAAGGATGACAACGGTTATTTTACACGCCCGCATGGGCGACGGGCTTTTCACCGTAACGGTGATGGGTCACACCATTCTGGCGGTGGTGCCGGAGGACGGGGGCGCCAAAATCTCCCATGCACCCGCCGACCGCATGATCGACCTGCACGGCGACCGGCTGCTGCCGGGGCTGTGCGACATTCACACCCACGGCTGCATGGGCTGCGACACGATGGACGGCAACCACCTTGCCGCGATGGCGGAAGCGCAGCTTTCGCACGGTATTACCTCCTTTTTCCCGACCACGATGACCGAATCCCCCGCCCGCATTGCCGCGGCGCTGACCCAGCCCCTGCCGACGACGGGGGCGAAGGTGGTGGGGTTCCATATGGAGGGACCCTACATCAACCCGCGCTACAAGGGCGCGCAGAACGAGGCGTACATCAAGGCGCCGGATCTTACGGCGTTTTCCGCCTATCCGCAGGCAAAAATTGTGACAATCGCGCCCGAGGCGGAGGGGGCGGCGGACTTTATCCGCGGCACGCGGGCGTGCGTTTCGCTCGGGCATACGGCGTGCGATTATGACACGGCGATGACGGCGTTCCGCGCGGGCGCGCGGTGTCTGACGCACGTTTGCAACGCCATGCCGCCGTTCCTGCACCGCGCGCCGGGCCCGATCGGCGCGGCGATTGACGCGGATGCGTATGTTCAGGTGATCTGCGATGGCAACCACCTGCACCGCAGCATGATCACCATGCTGTACCGCACCTTCGGGGCGCGGCGGATGATTCTCATCAGCGACTCGATGCCCGCGACCGGGATGGGCGACGGGGTCTATCCGTTCGGCGGGCAGGAAGTGACCGTTTCGGGCGGGGTGGCGCGGACGGCGGACGGCGCGCTGGCAGGCAGCACCTCGAACCTGATGGACTGCGTGCGCTGCGCGATGGCGCTGGGGATTCCGGCGGAGGATGCCTTCCGCATGGCGAGTACGACGCCCGCCGAAATGCTGGGGCTGAAGAAGGGCAAGATTGCGCCCGGATACGACGCCGAAATGCTGGTGACGGATGAAAATTACGCGCTGAAGCGCGTCCTTGTGATGTGAGGGGGCGCGGAGGGGGCTTGCCCCCTCCGGGGCTCCCCGGCGGGGACACCCCGCGGAAACGACGTTCCCTACGGCGAAAAAACGCCCCGCTGCGGCTGGGGAAAACGCTCCCGCGCGGCGGGGAAAGCGCAAAAATGATTTTCTCTGCTACGGGATTTTTTCCCGCTGCGGCGGGGGGGAAACGCTCCCGCTGCGGCGGGGGGATAATGTGGGGGACTTTCAAAAGCCCCCCACACCCCCAAAGTAGCAACTGGTTCGATCGTGTCCTGCGCCGAAATTTGCAGTTGGGCAGGCTTGAAAAAAGCAATCCCTTCACGAAAACTTGCGGTTCGGTTCTCCGGGCGATTTGCTCGGCGGAGTCGGTATAAAGGGAGTTTTTGGGGTAAAAAGAGTGTGTTTTTTGGGGAAATTACGTTTTTTGCCCGCGACAAATCGCGGGATTCCGCGCGATGGGAGATTTTTTCGCGATTTGGGAGCGGCGTCGCGCGGGGAAGGAAAAAGCGATTACCAAAAGTGGAAATAGGAAAATCAACGGAATCCGGGGTGAAAGTGCCGAA